>JAGWST010000192.1 GCA_028869325.1 bacterium
CAGCCAGAGCTACGCGCTGCTGCGACCCGAAGGGCTGGGGCCCTTTTGACCGGCTTCTTTGTCCTTCGTCGGTTACAGAGCTATGGCTATGCGCCCTCCTCAGATCCTCGAAGGCGGTCAAAATCATCCCCAGCGACGGTCACGCTATTTGTGGTTCGGGACACTAGGGTACGCTCTCCCTCAGGCGGAGCGCGTCCTCGAGGCCCGCGACGCCGTGGTGAAAGTAGATGAAGGTCTCCTCCGCCGGATCGAAGAGGGCGGCGATGCGAGCGATCGCAGCGTCGAGCGTCTTGGGGGGATAGCGTCGCGGCTCCCCTTCGTAACCGCGGAAACGCGCGTAGCCGAAGCCCGCCGTGCGCACGCACGGCATCTCCGCGCCGCCTTGGTCGGCGAGGCAGAGCGCGATGCCGCGGCGCTCCAGCATCGCGTAGACGCCGTCGTCGTGCCATGATGCATGGCGGAACTCCATCGCATATTGCCCGCCCGCGGGCAGCGCGGCCAGATATGCCTCCAACCATCCGTCGTCGCGCTTGCGTGTGGGTGGAAACTGAAAGAGCAGGGGCCCCAGGCGGTCGCCCAGCCGGGCCATGTGCGTGATGAAGCTCTCGATTTCGGTGGCCGCCGGCGGCGTCCGCCGGTGCGTCAGGTATTGCGATGCCTTCACGGCGAAGGCAAAGCCGCTGGGCACGCCCTCGCGCCAGCCGTCGATGCTCCCTGCCGCGGGCAGGCGATAGAAGGCCGCGTTCAACTCGACGGTCGAGAACGTCTGCGCGTAGCGCTGCAGCCAGAGCGTTTGCGGCATGCCGGCCGTATAGAGGACACCGCGCCACTCTCGGTAGCTCCACCCGCTGGTTCCCAGGCGCAGCATCTCGCCGGCTTGCCCCCGCAGCTCAGGTGTGCCGCGCGCCGAGATAGGCTTCGACGACGGCGGGTTGGTGCAGGAGATCGCTCCCCGACCCCGAGAGCGTGATGCGCCCCCGTTCGAGCACGTAGCCGCGGTCGGCGAGCGCCAGTGCCTTGCGCGCGTTCTGCTCGACCAGTAAGACCGAGGTCCCCGCGGCGCGCACCTCCGCGATGATGCGGAAGATCTCGTCGACGAGCTTGGGTGCCAGGCCCATCGAGGGCTCGTCCAGCAAGAGCAGCCGCGGCCGGGCGAGAATTCCGCGCGCGATCGCCAGCATCTGCTGTTCGCCGCCGGAGAGCGAGCCGGCCGGAAGCGCGCGCCGCTCTCCCAGCACCGGAAAGCGCGCGTAGAGCGCGTCGATGGCGGCACGCCGCTCCGCCGCCGGAGCACGAGCGGCACCCAGCTGCATATTCTCCTCGATCGACATCTGCGCCAGGATCAGACGCCCCTCGGGCACGTGAATCAGCCCCCGTGCGACGATGGCATGCGGCCGCAGCCCGGAGATTCGCGCGCCGTCGAGCGTCGCCTTTCCGCGGCGCGCGCGCACGATGCCGCTGAGCGTGAGCAACAGCGTCGTCTTGCCGGCGCCGTTGGCACCGACGATCGAGACCAGCTCCCCCTCGCGCACCTCCAGCGCGATGCCGTGCAGGACCTCGATGCGCCCGTAACCGGCGTGGAGGTCTTCGACGCGCAGAAGGGTCTGGCTCACGACGAGACCTCGGAGCCCAGGTAGGCCTCCACCACGGCGGGATCGCGGGAGACCTCGCCGGGCGTGCCCTGCGCGATCAACTCACCAAAGTTCAGCACCGCCACGCGATCGCAGCTGCCCATCACCAGCGGCATGTCGTGCTCCACCAGCAAGACGGCCACGCCCTCGCCGGCGATCGAGCGGATCAGTGCCTGCATGCCGGCGGTCTCCTGCGGATTCATGCCCGCCGCCGGCTCGTCCAGAAGCAGCACGCGCGGTCTCATCGCAAGTGCGCGCGCGATCTCCAAACGGCGTTGAGAGCCGTACGGCATCACGTTGGCGTTGCTCTCCCACTGATCGCGGGGTATGCCCACGCGGTGCAGCAGGTAGCGCGCGTGCTCTTCCAGCTCCAGGCGCGCACGCCGCACGGCGGGCAGAAAGATGAAGGCGCCGAGGTCGGGGTCGTGGCGGATGCGCGTCGCCCCGACGATGACGTTCTGCATGGCCGTCATGCGCGGGAAGAGGCGAATGTTCTGATAGGTTCGCGCGACGCCCGCGCGCGCGATCTGGTGCTGGCGCCGCCCGGCCAGCCGCTCACCGTCGAGGGTCACGCTGCCGGTGGTTGGGGCGACGACCCCGGTGGTGACGTTGATCAAGGTGGTCTTGCCCGCGCCGTTGGGTCCGATCAGACCGACCACGTGGCCGCTCTCGACCTGGAAAGTGACGCTGTCTAGCGCGTGGACGCCGCCGAAGCTCACGCCGACGCTGCGATACTCCAGCGTGCTCACGCTCGCTCCTCCACGGGCTCGGCCACCCTGCGTGCGCGGAGGTCGCGCGACCAGAGCCCGGCGATGCCCTGCGGAGCGAAGATCACCACCAGTAAGAGGATGAGACCATCGACGATGTCGCGATAGTCGTGCAGAAAGCGCACGGCTTCCGGCAGCACGGAGATCAGCGCCGCGCCGATCATCGCCCCCCACGGGCTGGCCGCCCCGCCGATCACGCAGTAGACCAGTATGTCGACCATGCGCGCGAAGCCCCAGTCGCCGGGGGCGATGAAGAAGTTCTCGTGGGCGTAGAGCGAGCCGGCGATGCCCGCGATCACGGCGCTGCCGACGAAGGTCCAGAACTTGACGCGCGTGGGGTCGATGCCGAACGAGGCGGCGGCGAACTCGTCCTCGCGGATCGCCGCGATCGCCCAGCCGGCGCGCGTCGAGCGCAGGCGCCAGAAGAAGAAGGCGAGCACGGCTAGCACCAGATAGATCTCCCAGGTGGTGGTCTGGTTGGGTATCTGCGAGAGTCCCTCGGCGCCGCCCGTCACGGAGAGGTTGTTCTCCACGATCAGCGCGATCTCACCGAAGCCGATCGTCGCGATGGCCAGGAAGACGCCGCGCAGACGCGTCACCGGTAAGCCGATGAGCGCGCCGACGAAGCCGGCGGAGAGTGCGCCGATCAGCGTCGTCACCTCCAGCGGCCAGCCGCGCGAGAGCGAGAGCAGCGAGGCCACGTACGCGGCGATGCCGCCGAACGCCGCGTTGGCGAGTGCGAGCTGCCCGGCTTGCAGCGTGAGCGAGAGGGAGAGGGCGAAGATCGCGTTGATGCCGATCTGATCGATCAGCTTGGAGTGGAGGGCGTAGAAATGCACGAGCGCTGCCATCAGCGTGATCGTTCCGCAGCGGCCATGCTCATGCGCTCCGCGCGGCGCGCCTGCCGAGCAGGCCCGACGGGCGCACGATCAAGATCAGAAACATGACGGCGAAGGCGATGGCGTCGCGGTAGCTCGAGGAGAGATAGGCGACGCTGAAGACCTCCAGCAGACCCAGCAAGAAGCCGCCGAGCACGGCGCCGGGAATCGATCCCATACCGCCGAGGATGATCACCGCCAAGCCCTTGAGCTCGATGCGTTGGCCCATCAAGATGCCGACGGCGTTGAACTGGGCACCGATCAAGATGCCCGCCGCGCCGCCTAGCGCGCCGGCGATCAGAAAGGTCAGGGCGATGGTCTTCTCCACGTCGATGCCCAACAGCGCCGCCGCCTTGCTGTTCTCGGCCACGGCGCGAATGGCGCGTCCAAGCGGCGACGAGCCCAGCAGTAGGCGCAGCAGGATCATCATCAGCAGCGAGATCAGCAGCACGGAGAGGTCCATCGCCGTGAAGGTGGCGTGGCCGA
>JAGWST010000193.1 GCA_028869325.1 bacterium
ACGCTTCGTTTGGTCGAGAATTGGGTGAAGCGGATCGATCCGGGGCATGAAAGGAGCACATATGAATGTGCCGGCCCGTGTCGCATTGGTCGCTGCGCTGCTCCCGCTGTGCGCCACGCAAGTGCCCGCCGCACAGCCCGCATCGGCGGAGAGCCGGCCGGTGGCCGGCCAGTCGCTCTACCACCGCCTAGGCGGGTACGACGCTCTCGCCGCCGTCACCGACGACTTCATCGGACGGCTTGCAGGTGATGCCAAACTCAAGCGCTTCTTTGTGGGCCTGAGCGACAACTCGAAAGGGCGCGTACGCCAGCTCGTGCTGGACCAGCTCTGCTTCGCAACCGGAGGACCGTGCGTCTATATCGGCAGAGACATGAAGACGGTACACGCGGGTCTCCATATCACCGAGGACGATTGGAGCGCGGCATCGGCCGATCTCACCGCGACGCTGGAGAGGTTCAAGGTGGGATCTCGGGAGCGTGAAGAGGTCTTTGCCTTGCTCGCAAAGCTCAAGCCTGACATCGTGGAGGGATCATGAGCAGGGAATCGTCGATCCGGGTGCCCTCGACCACACCGCAGGAGTTACCGGTGCGCTGGGCAGCGCTGCTCAACGCCGGGGATCTCGATGCGCTCGCCGCGCTCTATGAGCCGCAGGCGGTGCTGATCGCTCCGCCCGAGGGAGAGCGGATCAGCGGATCGGGCGCCATCCGTCAAACTTTGGCCGGACTCCTCGCTATGGGGGCGAGGATCTCGCTGGAGCCCGTCTACTGCGTGGTGGCCGGCGATCTGGCGGTGGGGCGCTCGCGCTGGCATCTCACGGGCACCGCCGATGGGAAGCCCTTCGAGATGGACGGCAGCACGGTCGAGGTCTACCGGCGGCAGCCGGATGGAGGCTGGCTCTACGCCATCGACCATCCGACCGGCGCTGACTAGGAGTCTCTACTCGCCCTGCGCCGCCGAGAAGCCGTTCTTGCCGTCGAAGGTGCAGAGGTTCTCGGTCTTGATGAAGTCGACGCCCGCGGCTGCGATGCGGGCCAGCAGCTCGACGATCTGCTGGTGGCTCACGGTGTGGCCCTGCTCCTTGGCAGTGTAGCGGCAGGTCCAGTGGTCACTGCAGAAGGTGTCGGGAAAGCCGTTCGGCCATACCTTGGTACCGCGGTTGGTGATCATGTAAAGGTCGAGGTCGCCGGCGAGAGCGCGCATCTTGGCGCCGAGATCGTTGGGGCCCCCGGCGCTCCAATCGACGAAGACGTCGACGCCGACGGTCTCCTTCTTCTCCGCCGGGCTCGCCGCGCGCGCCTTGCGCGCCGCGGCCTGCGGTTGCGTGTTGTAGCTGGCGGGCTTCAACCGCTGCGGCATCTCGCCCAAGCGGGCGATGATGGCTTGACCGAACTCCTTGGTGCCGACTTTCTCCTTGCTGACGGAGGGATCGAAGACGTCGTAGGTGTGGATGCCGTCCTCGATCGTGCGCAGCCAGGCGTTGTGGACCCTCTGGGCGGCGTCAGCCTGTCCGATATGCACCAGCATCAGCAACGCGCCGAAGAGCAGGCCCGAGGGGTTGGCGAGGTTCTGCCCCGCACGGCGCGGCGCCGAGCCGTGGATGGCCTCGAACATCGCGGCGCCCTCGCCGATGTTGGCCGAGCCGGCCAGGCCGACCGAACCGGCGATCTGCGCGGCTACGTCGGAGAGCACGTCGCCGTAGAGATTGGGCATCACGACGACATCGAAGGCCGAGGGAGTATCGGCGAGCTTGGCCGCGCCGATGTCGACGATCCAATGCTCCTTCTCGATCTCCGGGTACTCTTCGCCGATCTCTTCGAAGACCCGATGGAAGAGACCATCGGTGATCTTCATGATATTGTCTTTGGTGAAACAGGTGACTTTCTTGCGGTTGTGGCGGAGCGCATACTCGAAGGCGTAGCGCACGATGCGCTCGGAGCCGGGACGTGAGATCAGCTTGAGGCACTGCGTGACCTGCTGGGTCTGCCGGTGCTCGATGCCACCGTAGACGTCCTCTTCGTTCTCGCGCACGATCACCACGTCCATGTTGGGATGCTTCGTGGCGATGAAGGGGCTGTAGGAGACGCATGGCCGCACGTTGGCATAGAGCCCGAGAACCTTGCGCGTCGTCACGTTGAGACTCTTGAAGCCGCCGCCTTGCGGCGTGGTGATCGGTGCCTTCAAGAAGACCTTCGTGGAGCGCAGCGAGTCCCACGCGGTCGGCTCGATGCCGGCGGAGATACCCTTCTTATAGACCTGCTCGCCGATCTCGATGAACTGCGGGGCGATGGCGGCGCCGCCGGCCTGGATGACGTCGAGCGTCGCCTGCATGATCTCGGGGCCGATGCCGTCGCCGTACGCAACGGTAATCGGTACTGCCTGTGCCATACTCACCTTTCCACCGGGGACACGGAGACGCCGCGACGAGGCGCGGCGGAGGGCGTTTCGTCCCCTCTCCGAGCTAGTCCTATCGGGCTAGATAAGGGAGCAGGCGTCCGTGTGCAAAACGGGTAACTGATCAGGGTTCCGGGTCTTTCACGACTCGAGATGCCGTCATCCGACCAGCCCCGTAGGAGTGCCCGAATGCTGACCGTGAGGAACGGAGATTCAAAGACCACCACACGCGCCGATCTCGAGCAATTGGGTCTGCGCGGCCTGGGAGCGGTCGCGGTGAACCGACCGGCCGCCGCGCTCTACGAAGAGGCCCTGCGACGCGGCGAAGGTAAGGCCGCGGCCGGCGGACCGCTGGTGGTACTGACGGGACGCCATACCGGCCGCTCGGCACAGGATAAGTTCTTCGTAAAGGAGCCCTCCTCCGAGGCGCACATCGACTGGGAGGCCAACAAGCCGATCTCCGCCGAGGTCTTCGACCGCCTCTACGCACGCGTCTGCGAGTATCTGCGCGGCCAAGACCTCTTCGTTCTCGACTGCTTCGCGGGCGCGGACCCGGCCTACCGTATGCCCGTGCGGATTGTGACCCAGTATGCCTGGCACTCGCTCTTCGCGCGCAACCTTTTCATCGACGACGACACCGCGCTCGACGAGACGCCCGAGTTCACCGTGCTCGCCGTGCCCAGATTCGAGGCGGACCCCAAGCGCGACGGGACGCGCTCCGAGACGTTCATCATCGTCAACTTCGCCAAACGCATCGTGCTGATCGGCGGCACCGAGTACGCCGGCGAGATCAAGAAGTCCGTCTTCACGATCATGAACTATCTGCTGCCCCTGCGCGGCGTCCTCTCGATGCACTGCTCGGGGAACATCGGCACCGCCGGCGACAGCGCCGTCTTCTTCGGCCTCTCGGGGACCGGCAAGACGACGCTCTCGGCGGACCCGGAGCGCGAGCTGATCGGCGACGACGAGACGGGCTGGAGCGACCGCGGCGTCTTCAACTTCGAGGGCGGCTGCTACGCCAAGGTGATTCGTCTCTCCAAGAGCGCCGAGCCGGAGATCTTCGCCGCCTCACACAGCTTCGGCAGCGTGCTCGAGAACGTCCTGATGGACGACGAGACGCGCCTGCTCGACCTCAACAGCGACAAGTACACGGAGAACACGCGCTCGGCGTATCCGCTCTCGTACGTTCCGCACCTGGCGCCCGGCTCGGTCGGCGGCCATCCCAAGAACGTGATCCTGCTGACGGCCGACGCCTTCGGTGTCCTCCCGCCGATCGCGCGCCTCTCGCGGGCGCAGGCGATGTACCACTTCCTCTCGGGCTTCACCTCGAAGCTCGCCGGTACGGAGAAGGGGCTGGGCAAAGAGCCGGAGGCGACCTTCAGCACCTGCTTCGGCGCGCCGTTCATGGTGCACCATCCAACGGTCTACTCCAAGCTGCTGGGCAAGAAGATCGCCGAGCACGGCGCGGAGTGCTGGCTGATCAATACCGGCTGGAACGGCGGCCCGTACGGCATCGGCAAGCGCATGGACCTTGCCTATACGCGCGCGATGGTGCGGGCCGCGCTCGACGGCACGCTCGCCAAGACCGACTACGAGACGGAACCGTTCTTTGGTCTTGCGATCCCAAAGGCCGTGCCGGGTGTGCCTAGCGGGTTGCTCAATCCAAAGGCGACCTGGGGCGACAAAGACGCCTACGACGCCCAGGCCAGGAGACTGGCCAGGCTCTTCGTGGAGAACTTCCGGCGCTTCGAAAGCCACGCCGAGCCGGAGACGCTGCGCGTCGCGATCAAGGCCTGAACCGCTACCAGAGCGCAACCCCCGACTCACGCTCGAAGACGTGGATTCGCTCCGGATGCGGCTCCAGGGAGAGCCGCGCTCCCACGCGCACCGGCGCGTCGGCGCCGGTCTTGGCGACGATCGTCGCGCCCTCCGCCACCAGGTAGACGTGCAGCTCCGAGCCCAGCGTCTCCACCACGTCGACGCCGGCGGCGATGCGGCCGTCCAGCGGCCCAGCGCCGTCGTGCAGCGTCACGTCCTCAGGCCGAAAGCCGACGGTCACCCCGCCCGCTCCGCGCTCTGCGAGCAACCTCGCCTGCTCCGGTTTGACGGCGTAACGCAGGATGGGGCTGGAGAGATAGGTAGCTCCCTGCGATGACCCGACCTCGCAGTCGACGAGATTCATCGTGGGCGAGCCGATGAACGCAGCGACGAAACGATTGCGCGGACGATCGTAGATCTCCCTGGGCGTGCCCACTTGCTGAACCGTGCCGCCGTTCATCACCACGATCCGATGGCCCATCGTCAAGGCCTCTACTTGGTCGTGCGTGACGTACATGGTGGTGCTACCCAGGCGCCGGTGGAGACGAATGAGCTCGGTTCGCATCTGCGCGCGCAACTGCGCATCCAAGTTGGAGAGCGGCTCGTCCATCAGAAAGGCCGCCGGCTCACGCACGATGGCTCGCCCCAGCGCCACGCGCTGGCGCTGCCCGCCCGAGAGCTGACGAGGGCGCCGCTCCAGAAGCCCCTCCAGGCCCAGCAGATCGGCCGCCTCGCGCACACGCCGCGCGATCTCCTCACCCGGCATCTTCCGCAACTGCAACGCGAAGGCCATGTTCTCGAAGACGCTCATGTGCGGGTAGAGCGCGTAGTTTTGGAAGACCATCGCGATGTCGCGCTCTTTGGGCGAGAGATCGTTCACCCGGCGCTCGCCGATGAAGATGTCGCCGCCGCTGGTGGTCTCCAGGCCGGCTACCATGCGCAGCGTGGTCGTCTTCCCGCACCCCGAAGGGCCCAGGAAGACCATGAACTCCCCGTCCTGGACGTCCAGCGTCACGCCGTCGACCGCCACCACCTTTCCAAAGCTCTTGCGTAGCTGGTGGAGCCGA
>JAGWST010000194.1 GCA_028869325.1 bacterium
GTATTTTGCACATGCACGTGCATATCACGCAATCTCGCCCGGGGCACTTGCGTAATTTGCATGCAAACGTGCAAAATACGCAAGTCCGGAAAATTGGGGTGGCTGGGGGCGGCTCTTCTGATCATGGGCATGCTCGCTGCGGCCCCGCTATCCCCGCTCTCCGCGGCCCCGCCTCCGCCGGCTGCGGCCGCCGTGCCCACGGCACCACCCACGCCGATCGCCATCTCCGGGCAGCTGCTCGACGTCCAAAACGGCTACCTCTTCTACACCACGGGCGATGCCTTCAGGCTGGCGCAAGACGCCCGTATCAGCGGCTACAAGCTCGAGCCGAACGCCACCCCGCCGCCCTTTGCGGTCGGCACGTTCGCCTTGGCGGAGCTGGACCCCGCCACCAAACGCATCGTCTCCGTCCAGCTCAGCGCCAAGGCGATCCCCGGCGGCATCGCGCCGAACAACGTGAGCCACGATTACGTCGTGGAGCTCTCGCCGCCCCAAGCCAATCCCGATCTCAACCCGCGGCAGAACAAGTACGGCCATGCCGCCGGCTACACCGGGCGCGACGTACTCGTCACATTCCGCGTGGAGGTGCCGCCGAATACGCCCATCGGCGAAGACGCCTACATCGCCACCGATGCCAGCGGCTGGCGCGCCGACGCCATCAAGATGCACCGCATCGACGGCCTGCACTTTGCCATCACCACGCGCCTGCCGTCCGGCACCGAGTTCAACTACCGCTACACGCGCGGATCGTGGCGCACGGAGGAGCGCAACAAGGCCGGCCAAGAGGGCAAGGTGCGCTCGTACATCGTCCCCGAGGCCGATACGGCGCAACGTGACGACACCGTATCCAACTGGGCCGACTTGCTGCCGGGCGGCACCGTCCCGCAGATTCTCAATACCTTCCCGACGCCGCCGCCCATCATCAGGGCCCCGTAGATGCTGGAGGCCTTCGCGGCGAGCCAGATCGCGCTCTACATCAACGCGGGGGTCATCGAAGGGCGAGGCGGCGCGCAGATCGCGCTGGGCGCCAGCCGAAGCGTTCGTGCCGACGCCTTCGCCTACGATCTGCGCTCCGGGCGCCTGCTGCTGGCCGGCCACGTCGACCTGGTCGACCGAGCCGCTAACGACGCGCCGCGAGAGCTGCACGCCGCGGCAATCGTGCGCACGCCGAACGGTACGATCTACGCACTGGTGACCGCGCCCACGCCGCAGCGCGAGCGCCTCGACTCGCGGACGTTGCAGCCCACCGCGCAGGAGGCTCCCAGCGACGCCTTCGCCTTTCCCAATATCGCGGAGGCGCCGTGGATGTCGGCCACCAGCGCCGACGTCGTCCCCGGCACGCTGGTGACGCTGCACCATGCGACCTTCCTGTACCCGGCGCGCGGCGCCACCGTGCCGAGCTACGTCTACGTCTTCTCCCCGAGCACCTACTATGCAACCACCTCGCTGCCGTATGCCAGCTTCGATCAACCGTGGCCATTCCGCGGCGGCCCGCACGCGCTCGACACGCTCCACGTCCGCTACGATCAGATTGCCGGCGCCTCGCTGGGCTTCGACCACCGGCTGGTCTTCGGCGACCGTGGCTATGCGCTGCTCTCACTGGCGCCCTTGACGCAGAGCGCTCGCAGCGCGGAGCTCACGATCTATCAACGCATGAGCAATGCCGTCTACGAGAGTCTCTCCGCCTTCGGCGCACGAGGGGGGGCGCTGCTGCAGTCTCCCACGCAAGCCAGCCTCAGCCTCAACTACGGGATCACGGCGGCGCTGCGCCAATCGTACCTGCAGCTCTCGCTCAACCAAGCCTACGACTCGCTGATCGCCGGCGGCGCGCCCAATCATCCCAGCCACGTCCAGCTGGGCTGGTACGGCTACGATGAGCCGCTGGGCCGCAGCGGCTTCCACTACCGGCTGCACAGCGCGCTGGGGCATCTGCACGACGCGTTCGGCCTAGGCTCGCAGGTCGATCCGCCCCAAGCCACCGACGCCTGGAGCAAAGGCGTAGGCCTCTCGCTCTCCACTCCCGTCTACAAAGTGCCGCTGGGTATCCAGCTCTCGGCGTACGGCGAGCGCGACCTCACCTGGTTCTCCAGCGGGCCGGGCTACGGCCAGACGGGTGACAACCTCACCGTCACGGCCGCGCGCCCCATCTCGCAACGCCTGGGCGCCGTGGCCAGCTATCAGTCGCTGAGCACCTCGAGCCCCAGAACGCTCTACCGCACGACGGCGCTGAACCTGACCTACCAGGTGCCCGCGCTGGCCGTGGCGCTCTCGCTGCAGCACAACAGCGACTTCGTCGCGCCTCCCACCGGGCTCACCACGCCGT
Organism: bacterium; assembly: GCA_028869325.1. GTDB lineage: Bacteria > Vulcanimicrobiota > Vulcanimicrobiia > Vulcanimicrobiales > SCRA01 > SCRA01. The sequence goes on from JAGWST010000194.1 coordinate 2,324, forward strand.
TCACCCTCATTCCGCGGCCGCCGTACGAAGCGGCCGTCGACCTGCGCATCCGCATCTCACGCTACGGCACGCTGGATCTGCAACGCTCGTACTTCTTCAACTTCGAGGGAGAGAAATGGTCGCCGCGCTTCACCATCTCGCTCTTGCCGTAGCGCTTCAGATCCACGCGCAAGTCCTGGCTCTGCAGGATCATCTGTTGGTTCTGACCAGCGGCGATGCGCTACGCCTCTCGGCGGAGCTCGATCCCGCTGTGGAGCGGCAGGCCACGCCCGGGCGTTACGTCTTGATCTCCGTCGATTCCGACGGCGTGGTGCGGGCGCTGAAGGTGGGCGACCGGCCGTTCACGCGGGGCATCGCGCCCAGCGAGGCGCCCGCGGCGCTCTTCGCCACGCCGCCCCACGCCGCGGGCGCTGCGGGCGCGGAGAACGCCTACGTCACGGTGACGCTGCAGGTTCGTGTTCCCGCATCGACGCCGCCGGGTGAGGCCATCTACGTCTCAACCGCCGGCGGCGGCTGGAATGCGAATCAGGTGCGCTGCGCGCAGGTGGACGGCGTCACGTGGCGCTGCGCACTGCAGTCGAGCGCGGGCACGTCCATGGCCTACCGCTATACGCGCGGAACCTGGAGCACCGCCGAGACCACTCCATCGGGAGCGGAGCCGCCGCCGCACAGCCTGACCGCGCGTGAAGGTCTGCTGGTTCGCGACAACGTGGCACGCTGGGCCGATCAGCACTAGTGGACGCTGATGGGGAGGCTTGCGGTGGCGGTGCGCCCGTCGGCCGTGGCGGCGGTGACGACGATCTGGTAGTCGCGCTTCAGGAAGAACGGAAGATGCGGCACCCGATAGGTGAGCGTGAAGACGCCGAAATCGTCGCGGCGCAGTCTCATCGACATGGTGGCGATGCGCGCCGTGACGGCGGCAACGTTGGTGGTGGTCACGACCTTGCCGGAGACCGTCTCGCCCGGTGTGACCGTATCATCGGAGATCTCCAAGCGAAAGATCCTCGGCGGGTCGCCCGGCGCGGCGCGCCGCCCCGCATAGGGGTCGATGTGCGGCTCGGTGATGTGCACCCCGGCGCGCGCCCGAACCGGCGCCACGGCGACCGTGTGGACCCTCAGGCCGGCGCCCGGCGTGATCTGCGGCGCGGGCGCCAGCGTCGGCGCGGCGCTCGCCGCTAGCGGGGTGGAGACCACCTCCACCATCTTGCCGCGCGCGGGTGTCGGAATCGGCGACGGCGTGGGCGTGGGCGTCGGCGCGGGTGTGGGTGTCGGCGTCGGCGAGGGCGTGGGAGAAGGCGACGGCGACGGCGTCGCCAGCGCCATCGCCGGGGACGGCGCTGGCGTGGCCTTGGTCGCCGACGTTCCGCGGTTGTGCGCGCAAGCGCTCAACAACACCAATGCGGGGACCAAGAGAAGTCCCAGCATGCGCGAGCTAGGCATGACGGATGGTCTATGCGCGGCCAAGGGAGGCCGTCCCTCGTTCATGCGCCAATGCTTACCCCACTGAGATGCGATTTTCACCTCTTGATCTCTCGGCCATTGCCGTCACCGATTTGGAGGAGCGGCCATCGAAGGTCTCGCGCGAAGACGTCGCGCGCACGGTGGCCGACGACGCATCGTTCGCCGAGTGGTGGGAGGCACTGCCCAACATCCTGGGCGCCGCCGCGATCAAGGAGCTGGCCGCCCGTACCGCCGGGGCGCTCGAGCGCCGCCGCCCGGTGCTGCTGGGAATGGGCGGCCACGTAATCAAAGTCGGGCTCGCACCGCTGGTGTGTGATCTCGTTCGCAGCGGCATGATCTCCGCCGTCTGCACCAACGGCAGCGTCACGATCCACGACGTCGAGCTTGCGCTCGTGGGCAAGACGTCCGAGGACGTGGACGTTGCGCTGCAGGACGGCTCTTTCGGCATGTCTGGGCAGACTTCGGCGGCGATCTGGGACGCGATCGCGCGGCGCGGCCCGGCCGTCGGTCTTGGGCGCGCGCTCGGAGAGATGCTGCTGGAGCGGCGCGCGCCATACGCTTCGACGTCCGTCTTGGCGGTCTGCGCGGAGGCGGGCGTCGCCTGCACCGTGCACGTCGCCATCGGTACCGACATCGTGCACATGCATCCGCAGGCCGACGGCGCGGCGATCGGCGCCGCCTCGCACTACGATTTTCGCCTGCTCTCCGCCGTGGTCGCCGAGTTGCTGAACGGCGGCGTCTATCTCAACTTCGGCTCCGCGGTGGTCCTGCCCGAAGTCTTCTTGAAGGCCGTGAGCGTGGCACGCAACATCGGCTATCGCGGCAACTGCACGACGGCCGATTTCGATTTCATCCGCCAGTACCGTCCGGCGACCAACGTGGTGCGCCGTCCGCACCTGGGAACGGCGGGGAAGGGCTTCTCGCTGACCGGCCAGCACGAGCTGATGTTCCCGCTCTTCTGGCAGGGCGTGCGCACGCTGCGCTCGGGACGAAGATGATCAGCGTGGTGGTTCCGATCTTCAACGAAGAGGCGATCGTGGCCGAGCTGCTGCGTCGCCTGGACGCGGCGCTGCAAGCCTGCGGCGAGCCGTACGAGATCGTGCTGGTGAACGACGGCAGCCGCGACGGGACGTCGGGCGTGGTGCGCTCGCTCTTCCCGCTCTATCCCGCCGTTGTGCTGGTGGAGCTCTCGCGCAACTTCGGCCACCAGCTGGCGGCTACCGCGGGCCTGGATCGCGCCCGCGGCGATGCGGTAGTGCTGATGGACGGGGACCTGCAGGATCCGCCGGAGCTGATTACGGAGCTGCTGGCACGCTGGCGCGAAGGCTACGACGTGGTCTACGCCGTGCGCCGGACACGCCGCGGGGAGAGCCGCTTCAAGCTTTGGACGGCGTCGCTCTTCTATCGCATGACGGCGCGCCTGACGAATGTCTCGATTCCGGTGGATGTCGGCGACTTCCGGCTGATGAGCCGCCGCGTGGTCGATGCGGTGCAGCAGCTGCGCGAGCA
>JAGWST010000195.1 GCA_028869325.1 bacterium
GGACGAAGCCCTCCTTCTTGCGGTCGATGATCTCAGCGGGAAGATAACGCCGAGCGGCGAGCTTGAGCACCGCCTTCGTGCGCCCGACGTCCACCTTCATCCGACCGGGAAGGCTGCCGGCGAACTCGATCAGCCGGTGATCCAGGAACGGCGCCCGCACCTCGAGCGAGTGGGCCATGGAGAGCCGGTCCACGTAGGTGAGGACTTGATCGGGGAGCAGCGTTCGGCAGTCGACCTCCAGCGTGGCGTTCACGAGATCTCCCCGGGCATCACGGTAGAGCGGAGCCAAGAGGTCGGCGGAGGATTCGATGCCGGAGTAGTCCTCGGCGAGCAAGTCGCGCTTCTGTGCGTCCGTGAACGCCGCGAAGCGCGTGCGCCAGAGATGGTCCGGCTCCTCTGCCGCCCTCAGAGCAAGATCGCGCGCCTCCGCGAACGAGCCGAAGTCGGCCGCGGAGCGCGTGCCGCTGGAACGTAGATGAGCGACGACGGCGGCCATGCGGTGGTCGGCGTACGAGCCGAAGAGCTCATCGGCTCCGTCGCCCGAGAGCGCGACCTTCACGTGCGCCGCGATGGCTCGCGAGAGCCAGAAGGAGGAGATCGTGCCGGCGAAGGGCTCGTCGAAGGCGCGCACGACCGCCGGCAGCCCGTCGGCGATGTCGTCGATCGAGACGATGAGCTCGTGGTGCTCGGTGCCCAGCCGCTGCGCCATCAGTCGCGCGAAGTCGATGTCGCTCTTGTGTGCGGGGCGATCGGCATAGCCGAGCGAGAAGGTCTTCAAGCGCGCGCCGCCCAGCTCGACCATCAGCGTGGCGATCAAGCTCGAATCGAGGCCGCCGCTGAGATAGGCGCCCACCGGAACGTCGCTCGCCAGCACCCGCAGACGGACCGCCTCGCGGAGGATCTCGATGAGGCGCTCCGCAGCCTCCTCCTCGCCGATCTCCGCTGCGCCGCCGAAGGCGGGACGCCAATACTCGCGGACCGCCAGATCGCCTTCACAGAAGACGGCCAGATGGCCCGGCGGCAGCGTACGCACGCTGGAGAAGATGGAGAGCGGGCTCGGCACGTTCTTGAAGGTCAAGTAGTGCCAAAGGGCGCGACGATCGATCTGGCGCGAGATCCCGGCATCGGCCAACAGCGCCTTGAGCTCGGAGGCGTAGACCAAGCGCCCCGCGCGCAGGTGGTAGTAGAGGGGCTTCTTGCCGATGCGGTCCCGTGCCAGCACCACGCGCCCGCGCCGCTCGTCGCAGATGGCGAACGCGTACATACCGCGCAGCCGGTCGACCACGCTATCCCCGAAGGCCTCGTAGCCGGCGAGAACGACCTCGGTATCGCTCTGCGTGCGAAAGCGATGGCCGCGAATCTCGAGCTCCGCGCGCAGCTCGCGATAGTTGTAGATCTCGCCGTTCAGGGTCACCCAGCGGTCGCCCGCTTCGTTCGAGATGGGCTGATCGCCGGAGGCGAGATCGATGATCGAGAGGCGTCGCATCCCCTGCAGAGCCAGCGGCGATTCGTGGAGGCCCCGCTCGTCGGGCCCGCGGTGGACCAGGCGCGCATCCATCATCCGAGCGAGTGCGAGATCGCCGGCAGCGTATCTGCCCGCGACCCCGTAGATGCCGCACATATCTCCCCCTCGCTCGTATCGCCTCGCGTCAGCGCCGCGGGGCTCTTACTAGGTATCGGAGGGGCGGGGGAAAGCTTAACAGCTAAGCCGCGCCATGCGCCAGACGTCCTGGAATTGCCCGTCCCAGAAGGCTTCTCCGACCAGACGAGCCTCTTCGTGGTAACCCGCCTTCATCAAGGCGCGCCGCCCGCGGGGATTGCGCGCCATCACGTAGGCGAACACCTTGTGCAGCCCGAGCTGCTGGAAGGCGTAGACGGCGATGAGCGAGAGCCCCTCGCTGCCGGCGCCGCTCCCCCAGGCGGAGCGCTCGCCGATGAACGTCCGCACCTCCGCGCGACGGTGGCGGTTGTCGATGTTCCAGAGCCAGACGTTCCCGATGTAGCGCCGTGTCTCGGCGTCCTCGATGCCGAACCAGACCGCATGCTCGTTACCGATCACGCAGCGCTCGAAGAAGCGCTCGTGCTCGGGCGGGCTGACCGGCAGGACACGATCGAGCATGGCGGCGATCTCGGGGTCGTTGATCCATTCACGCCAGAGCTCCAGGTCGCTACGCTCTAAGGCCCGCAGGCGCACGCGTCTTCCGGTGATCATCCTCCCTCTCGTATCGGCAGCGGGGGGCGCCGCCGACAGGCCGGCTCAAATGGGTCCCCGGGCGGGCCGACAATACCCCTAGGATGGTCTCTCAGAGCCTGGCCAAACGCCTGGTGGTCTTGCAGCCGAGCTACCTGCCGTGGCTGGGCTACCTGGAGCAGATCGCCCGCGCGGATGCCTTCGTCTTCTACGACGACGTCCAATTCGACCGCCACGGCTGGCGCAATCGGAACCGGATCCGCACGGCCGGCCAGGAGGGCTGGTCTTGGCTCACCATCCCCGTGCGGCTGGAGACCGATTTCCCCTCCATTCTCGACGTCACGATCGACGCCCGAGCGCCCTGGCGCCGCAAGCACCGGCATGCGCTCCAACTGGCGTATGGCCGCGCGGGGCACCTGGAGCTGATCGAGCGCTACTTCGGTACCCTCTTCGCCGGCGACGAAGCGCGGTTGGTGGAGGTTGCCATCGAATCCGTGCGCGCTCTGGCTACGGCCTTCGGGTTGGATACGCCCTTCTACCGCAGCTCCGAGCTGGGCATCACCGGAGATCGGAGCACGCGGCTGTTGGAGCTCTGCCGCTACTTCGGCGCCACGCGCTACCTCAGCGGCTCGGCGGCGCGCAGCTATCTGGATGTCGGGCTCTTCGAGAGCCAGGGGATCGCCGTCGAGTGGCAAGAGTACGCGCACCCGGTCTATCGCCAGTGCCACGAGCCGTTCGTCTCGCACCTCTCCGCCGTCGACGCGCTGCTCAGCCTGGGCGTCGAAGAGGCCCGCGCGCTGCTCCGGCAGGCGCCGGTCGCCTCGGGGGCGCCGTGAGCTCTGCCCTCGAGCGGCGTGTCGTCCTGGTGTACGACGGCACCTGCGGCTTCTGCAGGCGCGCGCTGCGTCTCTTCCTGCGCTTCGACCTGCTGCACCGGCTGGAGCTCTTCGACGGCAGCGACGCGCGGCTGGCGGAGGCGAGGTTTCCCGAGCTTGCCGGTGCCGACGTGGCGACCGCCATGTATACGATAGCCGACGGCCGGCGGTATCGCGGCTTCGACGCCTTCCGCCGCGCGATGTGGGAGAGCCCGGTACTCAAGATCGTGACCCCGCTGCTCTACGTGCCTGGCGTTCGCGCGCTGGGCGTGCGGCTCTACGACCTGGTGGCACGCAATCGCCACGCGCTGGGATGCTCCTCCGGGAGCTGCCGGCGGTGATGGCCCTCTCGCCCTCCACCGAGGCCGCGTTACGCATCGCCTATGGCCTGCTGCTGGCGGCACAGCTGCTCTGGACGCTCCCGCACGCGCGCCGCTTCTTCGCGACGGAGCGCTACGGCGGCTATGCCGACTCGGGGCGGCTGGCCGACGTGTTGCAACACCCGCTGGCGGTTGCCGCCGCGATGGTGATCTGGCTGGCGGCGGCGGGCGGTATCCTCTTCGGCGTGGCCACGCTCGCCGCGGCGGCGGTGAATGTGGTGCTCTGCCGCTACTTCTTTCTCTCCACGCGCTGGCGCAGCATTCTGCGCGGCATGGGGGCGCCGGGCCACATGAGCTACTGGCTGGCCGCGCTGACGTTCTGCCTGGCGCTCTCGCGCCAGTTCGATGTGCACGGGTTCCTGCGCGCCTTGAGCGTGCTGACGTTCCGCGTCGATTTCGCGCTGATCATGATCTCCGCCGGCATCTATAAGCTGACGGCGGGATACGCTCGGAACGAGGGCATGGAGCGCGGGCTGGTCAATCCCTGGTGGGGCTACTGGTCGCGCCTCTATGCGCAGATGCCGCCCTACTCCGCCGTCTTCTCGATGTTGAACCACTTGGCGTATCTCACCGAGATCGGTGCCGGCGTCCTGATGCTCTCACCGGCGACCTCGCTGTGGGGCGCCGCCGCGCTGGCGGGAAGCTTCGCCTTCATCGCGGCCAACATCCGCCTGACGTTCTTGGCCGAGATGGTCATGGCGTGCTGTCTGCTCTTCGTCAATCCCGGCGACATGGCGGATCGCCTGCTGGCGCGCTGGATCCATGCGGTCCCGCCGGCCCCGGCGGCACACGGACCCGGAGCTTGGTTCGCGCTGGGCGTCGGTGCCCTGCTCTGCGCCTATCTCGCGGCGTTGCCGCTCTCCTACGCGGGGATGTACGTCAATTTCTACGGGCGCAGACGTCTGGTGCCGCCGTTACAGCGTGCGCTGGATGGTTGGACGCGGCTCTTCGGCCTGATCATCTGGCGCGTCTTCACCATCGACGTCGTCAACTTCTACGTCGACGTCGCCGTCGAGACGCCTGGCACGGCGCTGCGCCGGCCGTACTTCCGCATGCGGCCGTTCGATGTTGCGCGTGGCCAGCGCTACGGGCACGTGGGTGAGTTCATCTGCCTGGCGAGCATCTTCACCACGCTGAAGTACTACCCGGAGGATCACGCGCTCTTTCGGCGCCGTCTGGTGCGCTACGCCCGCAGCGTGCCGCACGGACCGGGCGAGCGCGTCGTCTTTGCCTACATCTCCATCCTCAAGGAGCAGCGCTACGCCGAGCGCGTGGTCCGCGAGTTCACGGTCGACGCCGAGCGCGGCGAGATCGCCGAGCGTGCGATCGACGCCGCCTTCGACGTGCGCGCCGCCGGCCGGCACTCGCCCGTCCACGCGGGGTCGGTGCCCGGAAGTTACGCACCCGCCAAATAGGAGCAGTCGAGCACCGTGAGCGAGTTTCTGCCATTTCACCGTCCGTGGTTCGGAGACGACGAGCTTCGCCAGCTCGCCGAGGCGCTGGAGTCCGGCTGGCTGACGCGCGGCCCCAAGACGCAGCAGTTCGAAGAGGGCTTCCGCGCCTATGTGGGCGCGGCGTCGGCCGTGGGCGTGAACTCCGCCACGGCTGGCCTCCACCTCGCGCTGGTCTGTCTGGGCATCGGCCCCGGCGACGAGGTCATCACGACGCCGATCACCTACTGCGCGACCGCGAACGAGATCGAGCATGCCGGTGCCACGCCGGTCTTCGTTGACGTCGATCCGCACACGTATCTGATCGATCCGCGGGCGATCGAAGCGGCGATCACCCCGCGAACCAAGGCGATCCTGCCCGTCCACCTCTACGGGCAGAGCTGCGATATGGATGCGATCTGCGCCCTCGCGCGCCGTCATGGCCTCAAGATCGTGGAGGACGCCGCCCATGCCATCGAGACGACGTGGCGCGACCGCAAGATCGGCACCATCGGCGACGTCACCGTCTTCAGCTTCTATCCCACCAAGAACATCAGCACGGGTGAGGGTGGGATGCTCACCACGATGGATCAAGAGCTCGGCGCCTACGCCATGCGCATGTCGATGCACGGCAACTCCAAGGACGCCTGGAAGCGCTACGGCTCCGGCGGCTTTGCGCACTACTCGCTGCTCGAGCGTGGCTACAAATACCACATGTTCGACCTGCTGGCCGCCATCGGGCTTGCCCAGCTGCCGAAGCTCGAGGGCTGGTGGGAGCGGCGCCGCCGCATCTGGGAGCGCTACGACGGCGCGCTGCGCGAGATCGCGGGGATTCGCCCTGTTCCGATCACGATGCC
>JAGWST010000196.1 GCA_028869325.1 bacterium
ACCGTCTTCGGCGCCCTGGAGGAGCTGGCGCCCGCACTGGCCCAGGCCGGCTTGCTGCTCGAGCGCCCGGAACCGGTGGAGGCGCCGGCGCTGCGCGCCGCCCGCTTGGGGGCTGTGGCGACGCCCCCCTTCGAAGGCGTACACGGAGTCCAACCCGACTACGGCGAACGCCCGCATACCACCGTAGCGCAATGAAAGCTGAACTCGGGCGCACCGACGCCCCGCAACCGGAGGAACTTCGCATCGCGCCGATGCTCGTCTCCGACATACCGGAGGTGACTCGCATCGAACAGCTCTCGTTCAGCACGGTCTGGCCGCCCAACGCCTTTCACAACGAGATCAAGGATAACAAGCTTGCACACTACTTCGTGGGCAGAATCGGCGCCCGCGTCGTCGCATACGGCGGCCTTTGGGTGATTCTCGAGGACTCGCACGTCACCACCATCGCCGTGCACCCCGAGATGCGCGGCCTGCACCTCGGCGAACGCATGCTGGGGCATCTCATCGACGAGGCGATCGCGCGCGATGCCTCGTGGATCACGCTCGAGGTGCGCGAGAGCAACCGCGGCGCGCAGAGTCTCTACACGAAGTACGGCTTCACCGTGGTCTCCACGCGCCGCGGATACTACAGCGACAACAACGAGAACGCGCTCGTGATGTGGGCGGGAAATCTCAAGGGCGAGATCTACCGTAACCGGTTGCGCGCCCTCAAGGAGGCGCTGTCCGCGCGGTGACGGAGTGGATCGCGACGTGCCGTCGCGTGCGCGAGGAGATCGGTCAGGAGGCCCGCTATCGCCACAGCATCGGCGTCGCCCGCACCGCGGAGCGGCTGGCGATGGCGCACGGCGCGAAGGCCGTCTCCGCGCGCACCGCTGGCGTCCTTCACGATCTCGCCCGCCTGTGGTCGAAGGAACGCCTGCTGGACGAGGCGCGACGCCGCGGCATCGCGCTGGATGCCTTCGATGTGGCCCATCCGGTCGTGATCCATGCCCCGCTGAGCGCGGCGCTGGCCGCCGAGCGCTTCGGCGTCCGGGACGCCGAAGTGCTGGATGCCATTCGCAAGCACACGCTGGGCGCCGCGGGGATGTCGCGGCTCGACGAAGTGCTCTTCCTCGCCGACGCGCTGGAGCCGGGGCGCCGCTACGACGGCCGCGCGGCGATGCTCGATCTCGCCCTGCAGGATCTTCGGGGCGGCATGCGCGCCGTCTTGAAGAGCACCCTGCGCCACCACGCCGATCGCAATCTCACCATCTCGCCACGTACGCTCGCCTGCGCGCGAGCCTACGGCGTCGCCATTCCCAAGGAGCTCCTGCATGCATGAACCCCCGCTGGCCGGCGTCATCCGCGGCGCCGCGTTGGACAAGAAGGCCGAAGAGGTCGCGACGATCGATCTGACGGGACGCACGACCATCGCCGACGCCTTCATCTTGGCCACCGGGCGCTCCAAGATCCAGACGCGGGCGATCGCCGAGGCCATCGTCGAGGCCGCCGAGAGCGAGGGGGCGATGGTCTACCGCGTCGAGGGCTACCATGACGGGGGCTGGATACTGGTCGATCTCGGCGACGTCGTCGCGCATGTCTTCACGCCGGAGCTGCGCACGTTCTACAACCTGGAGCGGCTCTGGGGGGCGGCCACCGCGGTCGGTGACCGCAGCGAGGCGGCGCGATGAGGTCACAGCCCAAGGCGGTGAAGATCAGTAAGCGCCGGCGCCGCGCATCGCTCCAGCATATCGTCATCTGGACGATCATCGTCCTGTTCTCGCTGAGCATCGTGGGCGGCATCATCGTCATCGGCGCCTCGGTCGGCCGCTAACGGCGTTTCCCGGCGCTGGGCGCGCGAAACTTTCTCGGGGGCATGGAGTATCTGGTGCTGACGGAGGGTCTGGAATGAAACGAATCGCGGCGCTCGTGGGGCTGTGGGCTGTGCTGCTGGGTAGCGTGGCCGCGCCGGCGATG
>JAGWST010000197.1 GCA_028869325.1 bacterium
CTTGGGCTGGTCGGTGGGCGTGCTGACCTTTCGCAATCATCCCGCAACCTATCTACGCCCGCAGCAGGCGCCGCTGCTCATCTCGCCTCTGGAGGAGCGCGTGAACTGCCTAGCGGCGGCGGGCGTGGACGAGCTCTTTCTGGTTCCGTTCGACGGCTCGATCGCGCGCATGAGCCCCGCCGAGTTCATCGACGGCGTGCTCTTGGAGGGCCTGGACGTGGCCGCCGTCGTGGTGGGCGAGAACTTTCGCTTCGGCGCAAAGCGCGCCGGCGACCTCGCCTACATGCGCGCGGCGCTCGGCGCGGCCGGCGTGCCGGCGGAAGGCGTGGGCAACGTAGCTTTCGCCGGCGAGCGCATCTCCAGCACGCGCATTCGCCGCGCGCTCATGGCCGGTGAGATCGCCTCCGTCGACGAGATGCTGGGGCGCCCCTACGTCGTGCGGGGGCGTGTGGGTTTGGGCGAGGGCCGCGGCCACGTGCTGGGATGGCCGACGGCGAATATCTCCGCGCAGATGGGGATCGTCTTGCCCAAGGACGGCGTCTACGAGGGCTACGCGCGCGTCGACGGGCGCGAGCATCGCACGCTGCTCTCCATCGGGACGAAACCGACCTTCGACTCCAGCGCACGTGAGACGGTCCTGGAGGCGTGGCTGGTCGACTTCCAGGAGAGCGTCTACGGCCGCGAGATGGAGCTCTCGCGCCTGCGCTTCTTGCGCGATCAAGTGCGCTTTGAGAGCGTCGATGAGTTGCTGGCGCAGATGGAGCAGGATGCGCAGGCCGTTCGATTTCCCACGGTCTTCTGATGACCGGCCGGTTCGTGCGATCACTCGCGCTGCTCGTGGGCGTGCTGGGCGCAAGCGTGCTGCCTGCAGGCTCCACGCTCGATCCACAGACGGTGGCCAGGATCGATGCGCTGGTCGAGCACGATATGGAGCAGGGCGTGGCGCCCGGCGTCTCGATCGCGATCGCGCGCGGCGGCCGGCTGCTCTACGCGCGCGGCTACGGCGAGGCCGACCTTGCGCAGCACACGGCCGCGACCGCCTCCACCGCCTACGCCATCGGCTCGGTCACCAAGCAGTTCACGGCAACTGCGATCTTGCTCTTACAGCAGGAGCATCGGCTCTCAATCGACCACCGGCTCTCGAAGTACGTCCCCGAGTTGCGCGGCGCCGGGAGGATCACGCTGCGCGAGCTGCTCCAGCAACGCTCGGGCGTGCCCGACTACACGCGCATCCCCGGGCTCGATCCCATCAAGGGGATGGGCTGGAGTGCGTTCATCGATGCCGTGAATCGGCTGCCCGAGGAGTTCGCGCCGGGCAGCGCGTTCCGCTACAATAATCTGAACTATCTGCTGCTCGGCCGCGTGGTCGAGCGCGTCGCCGGCATGCCATACGAACGGTTCGTCCGCGAGCGCATCATTTGGCCGCTGCACCTCGAGTCCACGGGCTTCCTCGGCGACGGCGCGGCGCGCGCCACCGGCTATGCGCGCGCGGCCAACGGCTTCGTCCCCGCGCCGATCTGGGACGCCAGCCTGCTGGGAGGCGCGGGCAGCATGACCTCCAGCGCGCTCGATCTGGTGCGCTGGGACGCCGCCCTGCAAAGCGGCGAGCTGCTCGGCCCCGGCGCGCTGATGCTTCTGGAGCAAGGCGCCAGCGAGAACGGCTATGCGATGGGGTGGGTCTCCGAGCGCGCAGGGGACGAACGCCTGCTCTGGCACAACGGAGAGATCGCGGGATTCCATGCGATGAACGCCATGCTGGCCTCGCAGCATCTCTTCGTCGCCGTCTTGGTGAACGGCGATGCCGCGCCGCAAGCGGTTCCTCCCGAGCGATTGGCGCGCCAGCTCATCGGCGTGCTCGCGCCGGCCAGCGCCTTGGGAGAAGAGGCCACGGCGCAGCAGCAGGGCGTCCCGGCCGATCCCGTGCTCGCCTCGCGCGTCGGGCGCTGGATCGCGCAACTCGCCGCTGGCGCGATCGATCGCACGGAGCTGACCCCAGAGATGAACGCGGCGTTGACGCCGGATCTGGTGGCAAAGACGGCGGCGGCTTGGGGCCCGCTTGGAAAGCCGACCGGCATCGAGGTGTTGGGCCACCAGGGGCGCGGCGATCTCGATTCGTACGTACTGCGCGTCGAGTTTGCGCAAGGTCCGTTCATCTGGAAGATCGTCGTGACGCGCGACGGGAGGCTCGCCGGGGCGGGCGGACTGGAGCCGCAGTAGTCCGTAACCCGGGCGAGGGAGATCGTGCTTGATAGCGGCGGAGGCGTTGCCGATCAGAAGGAGGCACCCCCTCTCTTGGTCCAACCGGAGCGCATGGGCTTGCAGATCACCGTTCCGCGTGAGAGCAGTGAGGGAGAGCGGCGCGTCGCCGCCGTCCCGGAGACCATCTCACGCCTGACTGCGCTGGGCGCGCGCGTCGTCGTCGAGTCCGGTGCCGGCACGGCCGCGGGATACTCCGACGAGGCCTACCGCGAGGCCGGAGCGCAGGTCGAGAGCGACTCCGATACGCTGTGGCGGCAGGCCGATGTATTGATCAAAGTTGCGCGACCCAGCGATGAGGAGATCGCGCGCCTGCGCGGCGGCAGCCTGCTGGTCTCGTTCGTCAATCCGCTCGGTGATCCGCTGCGTGCCCAGCGGCTGGCGGAGCATGGCGTGACGACCTTCGCGATGGAGCTGATCCCGCGCATCTCGCGCGCGCAGAGCATGGACGCGCTCTCGTCGATGAGCACGATCGCTGGTTACAAGTCCGTGCTGCTCGCCGCCGTGCAGCTGCCGAAGCTCTTTCCGCTGCTGATGACGGCCGCCGGAACGATCGCGCCGGCGCGCGTCTTGGTTCTGGGGGCGGGCGTCGCCGGGCTGCAGGCCATCGCGACGGCGCGGCGCTTGGGTGCGGTCGTCTCCGCGTTCGATACGCGCGCGGTGGTGAAGGAACAGGTGGAGAGCCTCGGCGCGACCTTCTTGGCGCTTGAGCTGCCGACACGTGACGCGGAGGCCGCGGGCGGCTACGCGCGCGCCCTCACGCACGAAGAGGAGGAGCAGGAGCGCGAGCTGGTGGCCAAAGCGGTGCGTGAGAGCGACGTGGCGATCACCACGGCGCTGGTGCCAGGAAGGCGGGCGCCGATTCTCATCACGGATCAGACGCTGCAGGGCATGCGCCCGGGATCGGTGGTGGTGGATCTCGCCGCCGAGGCCGGCGGCAACTGCGAGGGCGCCGTTCCCGGGCAGAGCGTGACGCGCCACGGCGTGACCGTCATCGCGCCGCTGAACGTGCCGAGCAGCGTCCCGATGCACGCCAGTCAACTCTATGCGCGCAACGTCTCCAACCTGCTCGCCTCAATCGTGAAGGACGGCGCCGTCTCTCTGGACTTCGAGGACGAAGTGGTCAAGGGCACCTGTCTCACGCACGAGGGCAATGTCCTCAACGCCGCGACCGCGGCGCTCCTGCAGACGATGGAGAAGGCGAGCAATACATGAGCGGACACTTGCTACCGGAGCTGACGGTCTTCATTCTGGCCGTCTTCGTCGGCTTCGAAGTGATCTCGAAGGTGCCGACGCTGTTGCACACGCCGCTGATGTCCGGCACAAACGCGATACACGGCATCGTCCTGGTCGGCGCCTTGCTGGTTGCCGGCGTCGCGCATGGAAATCTGGAGCACGTGCTGGCAGTCTTGGCCGTGACGCTGGCGACCGTCAACGTCGTGGGCGGGTTCCTGGTGACCGATCGCATGCTCGAGATGTTCAAGAAGAAGCCGCAATCATGAGCGAAGCGGCAGCGAGTGCCACTTGGGTTACCCTCGCCTATCTGGTCACCGGCATCTGCTTCATCCTGGGCCTGAAGTGGCTGAGCTCGCCGGGCCGGGCGCGGCAGGGGAATCAGATCGCGGCGGTCGGCATGTTGCTGGCGCTGCTTGCGACCCTCTTCTCAGGCGCGATCCTCACCTTCTGGGATATCCTCATCGGCGTCGTCGTCGGAGCGGTCCTGGGCGCCGTCGGTGCGCGCATGGTCAAGATGACGGCTATGCCGCAGATGGTGGCCATCTTCAACGGCGCCGGCGGTGGTGCCGCGGCGCTGGTCTCGATGATGGACTTTTTGCGCGGCGAGCAGACCGGGATGGGGAGCTCGCCGGACGTCAGCATCGCCGTGGCGCTGAGCACCGTGATCGGCTCGGTGAGCTTCGCCGGCAGCATCATCGCCTTCGCGAAGCTGCAAGAGATCATGTCGGGGCGCCCGGTGAGCTTTCCTGGTATGCGTATCCTCTCCGGGCTGGTGTTGCTCTTCATCATCGTCATGGCGGTGACGGTCGTTGCCTTCAACGGCGGCGACGCCGTGCTCTACGCGATGGTGGCGGGGGCGCTGGCGCTTGGCTTCTTGATGGTGCTCCCCATCGGTGGGGCCGACATGCCGGTGGTCATCTCGCTGCTGAACTCCTTCACCGGGCTTGCAGCGGCATTCACGGGCTTCGTGCTGGGCAACAACGTGCTCATCATCAGCGGCGCGCTGGTCGGTGCCTCCGGCACGCTGCTGACGCAGTTGATGAGCAAGGCCATGAACCGCTCGCTGCTTAACGTGCTCTTCGCTGGCGTGGGAGGCGGCGGCGGCGAGGGTGCCGTCGCGGCGGCGGAGGGCGGCTCGGTGCGCTCCGCATCGGTGGACGACGTCGCGACCATGCTGGCCTACGCCAATCAAGTCATCGTCGTCCCAGGCTACGGCTTGGCGGTCGCGCAGGCGCAGCACAACGCGCGCGAGCTGGCCGATGCGCTGGAGAAGCGCGGCGTCACGGTCAAGTACGCGATCCACCCCGTTGCGGGTCGTATGCCGGGCCACATGAACGTGCTCTTGGCCGAGGCCAACGTTCCCTATACGCAGCTCTACGAGATGGAGCAGATCAACCCGGAGTTCCCGCGCACCGACGTGGTCCTGGTCATCGGCGCGAACGACGTCACCAATCCCGCGGCGCGCACCGTGCGCGAGAGCCCGATCTACGGCATGCCCATTCTCGACGTCGATCGGGCGAAGTCTATCGTCGTGCTCAAGCGCAGCATGAAGCCGGGCTTCGCCGGCGTCGACAATCCGCTCTACTACGATCCGAAGACCTACATGCTCTTCGGTGATGCAAAGGATTCGGTCGTCAAGCTTGTCGGCGCCGTGGCCAAGGTTTAGCGCCGAGGCGGCGAATCAACGGCGCATGACCTTCATGCGCCCGTTGTTCCTCTGCGTTGCGCTCGCCGCGGCGGCCCTGCTGGCCGATCGAGCCGCTGGCGTCGCCGCCGCGCCGCCGCATCGCGATGCGCCTGCGCCGGCGTTCACGCTCCCGCTGGCCGACGGCGCCGGCAGCCTCAGCCTGGCGTCCCTGAAGGGCCACCCCGTCTACCTCAACTACTTTGCATCGTGGTGTCCGCCGTGCAACGCGGAGGCGCCCAGCCTCTCGAAGCTCGCCGTGCGGTACGCCAAGAAGGGCTTGGTGGTGGTGGGCATCGACGAGCTGGAGAGCGCGAAACAGGCGCTCGGCTTCAAGAACAAGTACCACCTGCCGTATCGCGTCGTCCTCGATGCCGACGGCAGCGTCGGCGCGGCGTACGGAGTCTACGCGCTCCCGGTACACGTCTTCATCCGTCGCGACGGCAAGGTGGCCTCCTACCATCCGGGCGAGATGGACGCCGCCCAGATCGGCGCGGAGCTAGCCAAGATCACCGAGTAGGGGTCTCCGCCGGAGCCCTGTGGATCAGGCGCGGCTGACGCGGGCCGGCGCCCGTGGGCGCCGCTTCACGAGAGCGTGAGGTCGGCGTGGAG
This sequence comes from bacterium, assembly GCA_028869325.1. Lineage (GTDB taxonomy): Bacteria > Vulcanimicrobiota > Vulcanimicrobiia > Vulcanimicrobiales > SCRA01 > SCRA01. The sequence continues at coordinate 5,789 of JAGWST010000197.1, forward strand.
GCAGGCGACGCTGCTCTTGGGGAAGGCGCCGCGCAAGAGCGCCGCGGAGAGCGGATTCGCTACCAGACGCGAGACGGTACGATGGACCATGCGCGCGCCGGGGCCGTCGGCCTGCGCCGCGCGCGCCAACGCGATGCGCGCGCCCTCTTCGACCCGCAGTTGGACCCCTCGCTCACGCAGGCGTCCAGCGACCTCGTCGAGGTGTAGATCGACGATGCGCACGAGCTGCTCGAGGTCGAGATGCTCGAAGCGCACGATCTCATCGACGCGCCCCAGCAGCTCGTCGTCCAGCGCGATCGAGAGGCGCTCCCCTTCGACGTGCGTGGTCATCACCACCAGCGTGTGGCGAAAGTCGACCGTCCGCCCGTGCGCGTCGGTGACGCGCCCTTCGTCGAGCAGTTGCAGCAGGATGCCCGCCACGTCCGGGTGCGCCTTCTCGATTTCGTCGAAGAGCACCACGCTGTAGGGGCGTCTGCGCACGGGCTCGGTGAGCAGCCCCGCCTCCTCGTGGCCGACGTACCCCGGCGGCGCGCCTAGCAGGCGCGAGGAGGCGTGCGCCTCCATGTACTCGGACATATCCAAGCGCACCATCGCCTCGTCGGAGCCGAAGAGAAAGTGGGCTAGCGCGCGCGCCAGCTCCGTCTTTCCGACGCCCGTCGGTCCGGCGAAGAGCAGGCTCAACGGCCGGCGCGGGTCCTTGAGCCCGGCACGCGCGCGCCGCACGGCGTCGGCAACCTGCCCCACCGCGGCATCCTGCCCAACGACGCGGCGTCCCAGCGTCGCCTCCAGCGAGAGTAGGCGTGCCGTCTCGCTTTCGTCCAGATGGTCCTGCGGCACGCCCGTCCACTGCGAGACGACGGCGGCGACGTGATCCGCCGTTACGCCAACGCCCCCGCGCAACGCGACGCCGGCTGCGGCTTCGTCGATGAGATCGATCGCCTTGTCCGGGAGGCGCCGTTCGGCGACGTAGCGGGCGGAGAGCGCCGCCGCCGCCGCGAGCGCCTCGTCACCGATCTCGACGCCGTGGTGCTGGGCGTAGCGCTCGCGCAGCCCGCGCAGGATGTCGACGGTCTCCTCGACGCTTGGCTCGTCGACGAAGACGGGTTGGAACCGCCGCTCCAGCGCGGCGTCGGCCTCCACGTAGCGACGGTACTCGTCGAGCGTCGTGGCGCCGATGCACTGCAGCTCGCCGCGCGCTAGCTCAGGCTTGATCATCGAGGCCAGATCCAACGAGCCCTCCGCGCTCCCCGCACCCACCAGCGTGTGCAGCTCGTCGATGAAGAGGATGACGTCGCGCGAGGCAGCGCGGATCTCGTCTAGGATGCGCTTCACGCGCGCCTCGAACTCGCCGCGATACTTGGTCCCCGCGACCAGCGCGCCGACGGCCAGCGCAAGAACCCGCTTGCCCTTGAGCGCCGCGGGAACCGCGCCGGCGACGATGCGCGCCGCTAAGCCTTCGACCACGGCCGTCTTGCCTACGCCGGGCTCACCGATCAGCACGGGATTGTTTTTCGCGCGCCGCGCGAGCACGTTGATGACGCGCTCGACCTCGCGCTCGCGCCCGACCACGGGGTCGAGGCGGCCGCGCGCCGCCAGCTCCGTGAGGTCGCGCGAGAACGTCGAGAGTGTCGGCGTCCCGCCGCGCAGCCGCCTGGCCCACTCCAGCGGCGCCTGCAGCGGGAGCGGCGCGTTGCCGTTCGCGCCACCGTTCCCACCAGGCCCTTGGTCACGTCGCAGCAGGCGGTCGGCCACCACGGCCGCGCCGATCGCCAATCCCAAGGAGAGCAGTGCGGCGCCCGCTAGCGGGGCGCTTGGGACGCGACGCGCCGCTGCGCACTGCGCGCAGAGATCTTGGCGAGTGAGCCGTCCGCCACGCAAGCTGACGTCGGAGAGCGTGGCCGGGCGTTGACCGCAGACTTGGCAGAGGGGGGCGCTCACGCGGCCTGCTTCGCCCCGCCGTGCCAGGCACCCCGCCGCGCACGTACGATCGCGCTATGGCAAGAGATCGTAGGTGACGCTGACGGCGGCGTAGACGTGAATAGCGCCCGGCGTCACCTCGGTGGGGACGGCGGAGGCCGCGGCGCGCATCATGATCGGTCCAGACGGCTGCAGACGCGGCCCGCTGTTGACGTAGATGCGGCGGAGCGCGCCCAGACGAACGCCTGCCGCGGCCGCGGCCGCCTGTGCCTGCGATTTTGCATCGGCGACCGCGGCGCGCAAGGCCTCGAGGAAGGCGCCGTGGCGATCCGCGAGATCGAAGCTGACGCCTCCGATGGACGTGGCGCCGGCCTTGGTCGCGGCGTCGATCACCGCGCCGGCCTGCGAGGGTTTGGCCGTGATGTCCAGCGTATGCGTGACGACGTAGCCGTAGCGCTCGCCGCTCACGGCCTCCGCGGGCCGGCGCAGCGGGATAGGCGGGGCGCTCGGCTCCGGCCGCGGCTGATAGCGTACGTTGTAGTATTGCGTGACGATCGCCTTCGCGGCGATGCCAAGGCCCTCGACGGCGGAGCGAACGTGCGCCGTGAGCTCCGCGTTCTGCTGGGTCGCGGCGGCGGCTTGCGCCGCGTTGCTCTCGACCGAGATGGAGACATGCGCGACGTCGGGCTCGCGCGAGACGCTCGCGCTGCCGCCGGCGACCAAGCTGGGCGGGTTCGGAGCACCCTGAGCGGCCGACGCGGGGATGGCCACGGGGAGGGTGGCCACCAGGACGAGCGAGAGGCTCCCCAAGATGCGACTCTTCATGTCCCTCCAACGCAACGAAGCGCCGAGATGTCGCCCGGCTTTCCGCAACCGCTAGATCGCCGGCAGCAGCTCGGGGTGGAGATATCCCGTGATGCCGTTGAGGACGAACTGGATGGCCAAGGCCGCCAGCACCACGCCCAGCAGGCGCGTCAGGACGTGCATGCCGGTCTGTCCCGCCAAGCGCATCAGCCGCTCGGCGAAGCTCATCGTCAGATAACAGGTGACGATCGCCAGCGCCAGGGCCAAGACGATGATCGCGAGCTTGACGGGCTCGCCCTTCGCGAGCTCAACCAGCAGGATGACCGTGAGGATGCTGCCCGGACCGGCGATCATCGGAAAGGCGATCGGAAAGACGCTGGGATCGGCGGCCAGCGCGGCCTCGTTGCGCTCCTGCGCGGTCTCGCGCGCGCCCGTGATGCGCCCGAAGATCATGTCCAGAGCTACCAGAAAGAGCAGTGCCCCGCCAGAGATGGAGAAGGCCGGCAGGCTGATGCCAAGCAGGTGCAGCACCTCGCGCCCTGCGACTCCAGTCCCAAGCACGACGATGCCGGCGATGATCGCCGCCTTACGCGGTATCTTACGCCGCGCCGCCGCGGGCGTTGCCGACACGGCGGCCAGGTACATCGGCACGAGCCCGAATGGATCGACCATCGTGAAGATCGTGGCCAGCGCGGCGGCCGCAAAGTGAAAGATGCCTCCCATCGCTGCCCCCATTTCCTGCGGCAACGCAGGCAACCTCCGGCCGGGCGGCATTCACACCCCCGCGAGGCAAGGACACGGTCCCGGGGCGCGAGAATGCGACCGCCAGAGAGATTGCTTCGATTGGTTGCCAAGTAAGAGTCCAGAAAGGTTAGCCCTTCAATGGCCTATGTGATCTGCGAGCCGTGCATCGGTGTAAAGGACAAGTCGTGCGTCGACGTCTGTCCGGTCGACTGCATTCATGCGGAGGACTCCGATGATCAGCTCTACATCGATCCGGAAGTCTGCATCGACTGCGGCGC
>JAGWST010000198.1 GCA_028869325.1 bacterium
CGCCGAGCATCTCGATTGGCTAGGCTTGGCCGCGATGGCCGCGGGCCTGGCATCGCTGCAATACGTCCTGGAGCGCGGGCAGCACGACGACTGGTACAACTCCAACACCATCATCACGCTGACGGTCATCGCCGTGCTGGGGCTGGCGCTCTTCATCTGGCGCCAGCTCACGATCAAGCATCCGCTGGTGGATCTGCACGTCTTTCGCTACCGCGCGTTCACTGCGGGCAATATCTTGATCGTCATCACGGGTTTCGGGCTCTTCGGGACGGCGCTGATCCTGCCGCTCTTCTTCCAAACGCTGCTGCGCTTCAACGCCTTCCAGACCGGCTTGGCGCTCCTGCCGGGCGCGCTCGCCACGGCCGTTGCCATGCCCTTCGCGGGGCGCATCACCGACAAGGTGGATGCGCGCATCCCGATCTTCTTCGGCATGCTGCTCTTCGGGGTTTCAACGTGGTGGATGGGCTCGCTCAACCAGAACGCGGGCTACTGGGACGTCTTCTGGCCGCGAACGTGGCAAGGCTTCTCGATCGCCTTCATCTTCGTACCGCTCTCGACCACCACGATGGGCGCCGTCTCGCGTGCCGAGACCGCCAACGCCTCGGGAATCTATAACCTGCTGCGCCAGCTAGGCGGCAGCCTCGGCATCGCCCTGCTGACGACCATCCTCGCGCGCGATCAGATTTCGGCTTATCAGAATCTCTCCAACGGCATCTCCATGAACAAGCCCGCCGTGCAGCAGGCGCTGGCGCAGATGACCAAGATGTTCATGGCACAGGGACACACCTACTTCGAGGCCCAGCGGATGGCGATCTTGCAGCTTGCGAACAGCGTACTCACCAACGCGCTGGCCATCTCGTACGACGACCTCTTCCGATTCTGCGGTGTCGTATTCTTCTGCTGTCTGCCGCTGATCTTCATCCTCAAGAAGCCCGCGCCGGTCAAGGCGTCGCCGCCGGCGGCACCGCATCGCTCGGCCGGCCGTTGAGCGCTCGGGTCTCTGGCGGAGAGGGTGGGATTCGAACCCACGAGACGCTCATCACGTCTGCTCGCTTTCGAGGCGAGTGCCTTCAACCACTCGACCACCTCTCCCCATCTGCTCCCGCTACGACTCATCCGTGGCCTGACGCTGCGAGACGAAGAACGAACGGAGCTGCTCCGCCGTCTCGCTCTCCAGCAGGCCGCCCTCCACCACGACGCGGTGATTGAGCCGCGGATCCCGCAGGATATCCATGACCGACCCCGCCGCACCACCCTTCGGATCGTAGCATCCGAAGACGACGCGGTCGATCCGTGCCGCAACGACGGCCCCGGCGCACATAACGCAGGGTTCCTTCGTCACGTACAACGTGCCTCCGCTCAACCGCCACCGGCCGAGCCGCCGCGCCGCCTCGCGGATGGCGACCATCTCGGCATGGGCCGTCGGATCCGGCGTGCTCTCCTTGACGTTCCACGCCTCGACGACTTCGCCGTCGATGAGCAGCACCGCTCCGACGGGGACCTCCCCCGCGCGGCGCGCCTCCTCGGCCAGCACCATGGCACGGCGCAGATATCCCTCGTCGTTCTCCATCAACGTACGTGCGCCCGAGTGGGCTCGAACCACCAGCCTTCGCCTTCGGAGGGCGACGCGCTATCCAATTGCGCCACGGGCGCGCAGCGTGAGGGAGATTGTCCCCTGAGCGATGATTACCTCTTAGCGGGCGTCGTCCGGCGCATTCGTCGTCGGAATGTGCTTGAAGAGGTCCAGCTTGTGATCGATCAAGCCGCGATAGAACTTGCGGACACAGTCGGGATGCCCAAAGAAGTATGTCCGCGCGTAGGCAAGGTCGTCGCCGGAGGAGTCCGGGACGTAGTGCGCGATCTCGATCTCTTCCATCTGGCCGCGATCGACGGGATGTGGGCAGAAGTCGCAAGGTATCGTCGACATGATTGCTCCCCACTCGCCGCGCTAGGCGACGCTCGTGGAGACCCCTTTCGCTTGAGATCCTCCGGCTCCGCGCGCCGGCTTTGCATCCCGCGGGTAAAGTCTCGCGGGACGCTGGGCATGCCGACGGGCGAGTCGCCTCGCCCGTCGACGCTAACGTTGGTGACTCGGGCAGGATTTGAACCTGCGACCAAGGGCTTATGAGTCCCCTGCTCTACCGCTGAGCTACCGAGCCGTCGCGTGTGACGGGGCTCCGGCGGAAACCCTTCGACGCCATAGTATACCTAACCCCCGGTACGTGGTCAACGGATGCGCGAGGCCGCCTCGCCGAACGCGGACGCCGGCTGCGGC
>JAGWST010000199.1 GCA_028869325.1 bacterium
CGCCGCGGCGAGCCGGCACTGCGTGACGCCTTCGGGTGGTGGCGTGCAAACGCGGGCGGCGGGGCGCGGCTGTTTGCGATGCTCAAGCAGGCGCTCGATCCCGAGGGGCGCTGCAATCCCGGCCGCACCATCTACGATCAGTCGGAATGAGGGATGACGATGTCCGGTGAGATAATCGATGTGGGGAACTACCTCGAAGGCGTGGCGGCGCCTAGCGCCGAGGGACTGAATACCTGCACGCACTGCGGACTCTGCCTCAACGCCTGCCCGACATATCGCGTGCTGGGCCGCGAAATGGACTCGCCGCGCGGGCGCGTCTTCATGATGCGTCAAGTACGCGAGGAGCAGATGCCGCTCTCCGAGCTGATCGCGGAGCACCTCTACATCTGCCTGGACTGCCGCGCCTGCGAGACGGCCTGCCCCTCCGGCGTGCCGTACGGCTCGCTGGTCGAGGCCGGACGGGCTCAGGTGGAGGCCGCGCGTCTGACCCCGGCGCGCTGGCGCGCGCTGCGCTGGCTTCTCAACCGGGTGATCTTGCCTCGGCCCTGGCTCACGCGCGCGATCTTTACGATTCCCCGGCTCTACGCGGGGTCGCCGCTGCGCGCCCTAGCGCGCCTGCTGCCGCCGCGCCTGCGCGGCTGGGAGGCGGCGCTGCCGCATCCGGGCGCGCGCATCCCGGTCCGCGGCCCCGAGCGAGCAGCGGAGGGCCCGGCGGGGGGATCTCACGAGGCGGCGCAGGCGGGAAAGACGGCGATGGCGCTCACGGGTTGCGTGATGGAGGCGATGCTGCCCCACATCAACCGCGCCACGGAGTCCGTGCTGCGCAAGGCCGGATACGGCCTGGTGCCGCCACACGCCGGCTGCTGCGGAGCGCTCAACGTCCACGCCGGCGAGCGAGAGGAGGCCCGCCGCATGGCGCAGGACCTCATCGCGGCCTTCGAGCGCAGCGGAGCCGAGTATTTCATCTCGAATAGTGCCGGTTGCGGGGCGCAATTAAAGGAGTACGCCCACCTCTTCGAACAGCACGATCCTTGGTACGAGCGCGCCGAGCGTTTCGCCTCACGGGTCGTCGATCTCAGCCAAGCCATCGCTGCGGCGGACGTTCCTACGCGGCGGACGCTCGACACCTCGGTCACGTACCAGGATGCCTGCCACCTGGCCCATGCCCAACGCATCCGCAAAGAGCCGCGGAGTCTGCTGAAAGGATGTGCCGGCGGCGCGTTCCGCGAGCTTGGTGACGACCAGTGCTGTGGGAGTGCCGGCATCTACAATTTGACACATCCCGAGATCGCCAACGAGCTGCTGCGCCAAAAGCTCGAGAAGATCTCGGCCACGGGTGCGCGCTTGGTGGTGACGGGCAACCCAGGCTGCTTGCTCCACTTGCGGCGCGGTGCAGCGGAGCGCGGTATGGACGTGGACGTACGCCACATCGCGGAGGTTTTGGACGCAACGCTCTGACGGGGAGGCAGCCGATGAGCGCGGTCGAGCAACCTGCGGTAATGGGATGGAGAACGGAGCTTCCGGCACCCGCCGTCGGACGGGCATTCGTGGTACTAGAGCGCGTTGCCAACGGAACGCGCAGCATCTCCGCGCTCGCGCGCGAGCTGGGCGTGAGCAAAGGCTCCGTACACGCCGTCGTGCGCAGCCTGCTGGCGGTGGGCGCGCTGGCGGCCGCGCCGGACGGCTCGCTGCGCGTCGGCGAGAAGCTGCGTGAGCTGGCCAGCGCCGGCAGTGGCCCCGATCTGCGCGGCGTGCAGGCGGTGCTCGACCGTATCGCGGGCGAGCAGCCGGATCTGACCTTCTATTTCGGCGTCCCGGAGGCGGACGCGGTCACCATCCTCGCGCGCGCTGGGTATGATGCGGGCTTTGCGCAGAACGCGCCTGTGGGCACGCGCCTGCCGCGCAACGCGGGCGCGCTCGGCAAGGTGTTGCTGGCCGGCGCGCGCACGCCGTACGCCTGCGACGATCAGGAGTATCTGCAGGGCGTGCGAGCCGTCGCCGCGCCCGTCGTGCGCGCGGGAAAGATGGAGGCGATGCTCTGGGTGGTGGGCGGGGTCGGCGCCATGCGCAAGCAGGAGATGAGCTCGCTCGGAGAATGGCTGCGCGGCGCCGCGGCGGAGATCGCCGAGCACCTCTGATGCCGCGCGAGGGCGTGACGCTCGTGCTGCTGGCGGCCGGGCGTGCGAAGCGCATGGGGCGCCCCAAGCTCGATCTCGACATCGACGGGCGCACGCTCTTGCAGCGCGCGCTCGATGCCTGCGCGCGGCATCCCACCATCGTCGTGGTGAGCGAGGATAGCGCCGCGGTGCTCCGGCGAAGCACCGTGCCGCCGACGCTCTGCGGCGTGGTGCGCCAGTTGCATCCCGAACAGGGCCTCGCCTCCAGCGCGCGCCTGGGCGCCAAGGCGGCGCCGGCGGATGTGGCGGTGGGCATCGTGCTGGCGGATCGCCCCTTCCTGCGCGCGGAGATCGTCGACCGCACCGTCGCGCGCTATCGTGAAGGCGCCGCGGAGATCGTCTATCCCGTGGTCGAAGGCATTCCCGCGCATCCCGTCATCTTCGGCCCCGCGATGCGCGCGCGCTTAGAGTCGTGCCCCGACGGAGAATCGCTGCAAGGCCTGCGCGACGCCGAGGGCGTTGTCGTCGAACGGGTCGCCATCGACGATCCCGGCGCGCTCTTCGACATCGACACGGAAGAGGATCTCGAGCGTGCGCGCATGTGGGCGGAGCACGGCGTCGCCGGCCCCTAACAGGTTGCGGAAATACCCGCGTGCCACCCGCCGGCGGGGTTTTCCGCGGCGTAGCGAAAAGGGCGGCATGATCCCACCCGTGACCACGCAACCCGATTACGACGCGTTGATCGCCGCATGGCAGAAGCTCGCGGACTCCGGGGTCCTCTCGCTGCAGACGGCGCCCGCCAACGGGGCTGAGCTGCTGCACGCGACGATCGAGCGCGCCGACGCCCCGCTCGTCGTCATCAGCGCCGGGGTGCACGGCGACGAGCCCATCGGCCCCAGCGCCCTGCTGCAACTGGTGTCCGAAGGTTTGCCCGAGCGTTTCAGCTACGTGCTCTGGCCATGCACCAACCCCGCCGGCTACCGCGCCGGCACGCGTGCGAACGCGCACGGCGTCGACATCAATCGCTCGTTCGGCGATGGCCGGACGCCCGAGAGCCTGGCCATCGAACGGCACTGGCCGCGGCGCGTGCCGGTGCTGACGCTCGATCTCCACCAAGACTACGAGGCATCGGGCTTCTACTGCTACGAGCGCACGCAGGAGACGAACGGCTGCGCGCAGGCGCCGCGCATCGTCGCCGCGGTCGAGGCGGCGGGCATACCGATTCAGACCGACTTCGGCCGTATCGACCTGGGTCACCCCGTCGCGGAGGCCGAGAGCAGCGGCCTCTGGCGCGTCGAGCGGGGATGGATTCAGGCGTTGCGGTACGCCCCCGAACGCCCGGAGTCCGGGCGGCCGTTCTCGGTCTGGTCGGGGGAGCAAGGCGTCCCGCATTCGTTCACGTTCGAGGCGCCGGGGCTGGCGGCGTGGGAGCGGCGCCTGCTCTCGCTGAACCTCGCCGTGCGCACCGCCCTGGCACTCTGCCATTCCGCCTAGCGGTCCATCGCGGCGCGCCGGGATGAGCGGTGCGCCTTTCCTTGAAGATGAGGGCGCGACCGCATTTCTTCCTTGTCATACATCGGAGGCGAGCCACCATGGAAATTCGCAGGCAACCCCTCTCTCGCGGCACGGTGATCAAGGGTGCGGCGGCGGCCGTCGCCGCCGGGTTCCCCGCCGTGATCCGCGAGCGCGGCGAGGCCGCCCAGACGCTCAAGCTGGGCATGATCGCCGAGCTGACCGGCGTCTACTCGGGCCTAGCCAACAACCAGCTGCACGGCGCGCAGATGGCGGTGGAGGCGTGGAACGCGCGCGGCGGCGTGCTGGGCAAGAGAATCGACCTGATCGTCGAGGACGATCAGAACAACCCCGGCGTCGCCGTGCAAAAGGTGCGTAAGCTCATCAACGAAGACAAGGTCTCGGCTCTCTGCGGCAGCGTCAACAGCTCCGTGGTGCTAGCCGCCAGCAACGCCGCAGCCCAGAACAAGATCGTCTACATCTCCTGCGGTAGTGCCGATGCCATCACGGGCGCCAACTGCCACTGGACCACCTTTCGCGTCGGCCACAGCACCTGGATGCTCACCCACGCCAGCGGCTATAGCTTCGCGCAGAAGTTCGGCAAGAAGTGGTATGCGATCACGCCGGACTACGCCTACGGCCATGCGCTGGTCGACGGGTACAAGGACGTGCTGGCGAAAGTCGGCGGACAACTGGTTGGGGACGACTTGGTGCCGCTGGGCACGGCCGACTTCAGCCCGTACCTGACGAAGATCGCCGCGGCCAAGCCGGACGTGGTCCTCGCGCTGGTGCAGGGCGCCGACTACGTCAACATGCTCAA
>JAGWST010000200.1 GCA_028869325.1 bacterium
CATCGGTACGCGAGGCCATCGGCCAGGCTTGCGCGCGCTACAACAGCGAGCGCGACGCGCACGGGCGCTTGCCGCTGCTGCAGGATCTGCTGGACCGGCAACACTACAAGGTGGCGCACTGGCGCGTCGCCTACGACGAGATCAACTACCGGCGCTTCTTCGACATCAACGAACTGGCGGGGCTGCGCATGGAGCACCCCGAGTGTCTGGGCGTGACGCACCGGCTAGCGTTTTCGCTCATCCACGAGGGGAGCGTGCAGGGGCTACGCATCGACCACATCGACGGCCTCTTCGACCCCGGCGCCTACTGCCGCATCCTGAAGTCTCGCGCGACGATGCTGGATGATCCGCTCTACCTGGTGGTGGAGAAGATCACCGCCCGCCACGAGCAGCTGCGCGAGGACTGGCTGACTCAGGGCACCACGGGGTACGAGTTTCTCAACCTCGTCAACGGTCTCTTCGTCGACGCCTCCAAAGAGAGCCAAATCGACCGCGTCTATCGCCGCTTCGTACAGCGGCCCGCCGACTACGCCGAGCAGCTCTACCAGAGTAAGCAGCGCATCATCCATGTCAACTTGGCCGCGGAGCTGAGCGTGTTGGCCAACGAGCTCGACGCGATCGCGAAGACCGATCCGCATTCGACGGACTTCACCTTCAACGGGCTGCGCGAGGCGCTGGCCGAGGTGGTCTCCGCCTTTCCCGTCTACCGTACCTACATCACGGGCACCGAGGCGGCCCCCGAGGACCGGCGCTATATCGAATGGGCGATCGCGCAGGCTCGCAAGCGCGGAGCGGTCATCGACGACGGCGTCTTCGAGTTCATCCGCCGCGTCCTCACGACGGAGGCCGCCAAGGCCGCCGGCACCGGCTACGACCCGCGCGCCGTCATCCACGTGGCCATGAAGTTCCAACAGTACACCGCGCCCGTCATGGGCAAGGGTGTGGAGGATACCTGCTTCTACCGTTACAACCGGCTCCTCTCGCTCAACGAGGTCGGCGGCGATCCCAGCCACTTCGGCACGTCGGTGGCCGCCTTCCACCGTGCCAATCAGGAGCGCGCGGCGCGCTGGCCGCAGGCGATGGTGACCACCTCGACGCACGACGCCAAGCGCGGTGAAGATGCGCGTGCGCGTATCGACGTGCTCTCCGAGATACCGGCGACATGGGGGCGGGCGCTCACGCGCTGGGAGCGCTTCAACCGGCGCGGGAAACGCGACGTCGACGGCGCGCTGGTGCCCAGCCGTAACGAAGAGTACCTCATCTACCAGACGCTGTTGGCGACGTGGCCCAACGAGGCGCACGGTGAGGCGCGGCTGAGCGATGAGATCTTGACGCCGTACCGGGAGCGTATCGAGGCATACGTGCTCAAGGCGCTGCGCGAGGCCAAGCTCCATACGGGCTGGCACAGCCCGAATTCGTCGTACGAGCAGGGCGTCGCGGAGTATCTGCGCCGCATGCTCGATCCCACGCGCTCCTCGCTCTTCTTGACGGATTTCGCCGCGTTCGCGGAGCCCGTGTCGTACGCGGGGGCGCTGAACGGTCTGGCGCAGGCCCTGCTCAAGCTGACCGTGCCGGGGGTGGCCGACACCTACCAGGGTACGGAGTTGTGGGGTCTGGACTTGGTCGATCCCGACAACCGCCGGGAGGTGGACTACGCGCTGCGCGAGCGCATGCTGCGCGGCATCGACGCGCGCTCGCAGGCCGATCGAGAGCGCGCCGCATACGCGCGCGAGCTGCTTGCGTCTTGGCGCGACGGGCGGATCAAAGCCTACCTCGTCGTGGAGACGCTGCGCCTGCGGCGCACCTTTTCCGGCGTCTTCGGCGGCGCCGAGTATGCGCCGCTGGAGACTGCCGGTACGCTGCGCGAACATCTCTGCGCCTTCCAGCGCGGGCCCTTCGTCGTGGTCACGCCGCGCTTGGTGGGACATCTGATGGGCCTCGAGGCGAAGGCGCCGATCGGCGATCTCTGGCGGGGGACGACGTTGATCGCGGCTCCGGAGGCCGGTCCACGACGCTACCGCGATCTCTTTACCGGGCTCGTGACCGCGGCGCATCCGCAGGGTGAGCGATGGTTCCTGGCCGTCGAACAGGTCTTGCGCGACCTGCCGGTCGCGCTGCTGGTGCCCGAGGATATCTGGTAGGTGTTCCGCGCGCCGAAGCGGGGGATAAATGGTCTATGCAGCGGATCATCTTTGCGCCCTTGGCCTCGGGTGAGCGAGCGAGCTGGGAACAGATCGCCGGCGCATTGCGCAGCGCGATCGAGCAGGGCCGATTGAAACCGGGCGCCGAGCTGCCCTCCGCGCGGGCGCTGGCGCAGGATGCCGGCGTGACCAAGCGCACCGTGACCTGTGCCTACGACGCTTTGGCGGACGAAGGGCTGGTTCACCGGTTGCTGCGCGGCTACACGGTGGCGGCGCCGGCACGTGTGCCGGCGTCGCGCGACGCGCGGCTGGCCTCCCTGGCATCGGAGGTTGCACGCGTTCGCGCGGGCTTTCTGGCCGCCGGCTACACGCTCGAGGAGATCAACGCCGCTCTGCGGGAGCAGTGCGCGGAGTTTGCGCCGGCGGCAGTTCGCGCGGAGGCGCTACAATAGCGCCGGCAGGTTGCTCCGCAACCTGCCGGCCGTGGACAACGCGGGCGCGCTACGGCACCACCCTGCCGATCTTGTTCGCCGCGCTCTCGGTAAACCAGAGATTGCCGTCGGGGCCAGCCGCTATGCCGTACGGTGCGCTGTTCGCTGTCGGGATGGGGCACTCGGTGACGGCGCCGGCCGTCGTGATCTTGCCGATCTTGCTCGCTCCATACTCCGTGAACCAGAGGCTTCCATCAGGCCCGGCGGTGATGCCGTACGGCTCGCTGTTCGCCGTCGGGGTGGGAAACTCGGTGATGACGCCACCCGTCGTGATCTTGCCGATCATGCCGGCGGACTGTTCGGCGAACCAGAGGTTGCCGTCCGGCCCCACCACGATGCCTTGCGGGCCGCTGACGGCCGTTGGAGTCTGGTACTCCGTGATGGCGCCGTTCGGCGTGATCCTCCCGATCTGATTCATGCCATACTCCGTGAACCAGAGGTTTCCATCGGGACCGGTGGTGATGCCGGAGGGCATGCTGCCGCGGGCGGGCAGGTCATAGACCGCTCCAGGGGCTCCGGCGGCCGAGATGGTGCCGATGGAGGCCGCAAAGGCCGAGGACTGCGTGAACCACAGGTTTCCGTCGGGGCCGACGGCGATGACGTGCGGTCCTCTGTCAACCCCGAGAAAATACTCGTTGACGATGCCGGTCGGCGTGATCCTGCCGATGTCGCCGGCCCACGCCTCGGCAAACCAGAGGTTGCCATCCGGGCCCACGACGATGTCGTGCGGATGAGCCTTCCCAGTCACGACGGGGTAGATGCTGAACGCGCCGCCCGTGGTGATCTGGCCGATGCTGTTTCCGTCGTCCTCGGTGAACCACAGGCTGCCGTTCGGGCCAGAGGTGATGCCCGTGGGGGTGATGAGCACGCCCGGGATCGCGTACTCCGTCGTCGTGCAGGACGCTGCCTTCGGCGCGACCGGCTTGGGCGCCGGGGCTTTGGGCTTGGCAGGGGCGTTGCCCGGCGGAGCGGGCCTAACGGGAATCTGAACCGGCGGGTTCGCAACCGGGTTCGCGTGTGGGTCCGGGCGCGGAGTCGTTGGTTGGTTGGCCGGCGGCTTGGGCGCTGGAGCGGGCATAACCGGCGTGTTGACAGGCTGGTTAGCGCGCGGGTTCGCAGGCGGATTGGCAGACGGATTGGCAGGCGGAGCGGGTGCGGTTCCGCTCACGGTGGACGGCGGGACGAAGCCGGGACCGGTGGTTGGCCTGACGTTGCCGGGGCCGCTGGACGGCGGGACGTAGCCGGGGCCGGTAGACGGCGGGACGTAGCCGGGCCCGGTAGACGGCGGGACGTAGCCAGGACCGGTGGATGGCGGGACGTAGCCAGGACCGGTGGATGGCGGGACGTAGCCAGGACCGGTGGATGGCGGGACGTAGCCGGGCCCGGTAGACGGCGGGACCAACCCGATGACAGGTGAGGGCTGGGCTGCCAGGGCGATGGTGACGTGCCTGGTCTTGAGTTCCCCGGTCGGATCGTGCCTCTGGAGGGTAAGATCTATCGGCTGACCCTGCCCCTGGCGTTGCGTCGATGCAATCAGCTGCTCCACCGAGGCGCATGGAAGGCCGTTGACGGCGGTGATGAAGTCGCCGACGCCGATGCCGGCGCGCTGCGCGGGGCTCCCCTCATCGATATCGAAGACGCCGACGCCCCGGAACGTCGGCGTCTTGGCGCCGCCGAGGGCAAGCAGGGCTGGGGTCATGGTGACGCCGCGCAGTCCCAACGCGGGGACCGGAACCGCTGCGGCTTGTAAGGCGCGCGCGGTCGCAACCAGCCGGGCAGATGGAACCTTCGCATGATGCACGGCGTTGCGTCCGTCGTTCTCGTTCCGCACGAGGACGACGTCGATCATCCTCGCAGGCCCGCGCTGGTCTTGGATGACGGCGGTAAACTGTTGGATCGAGCCGCAGAGATGGCCGCCCGCTTTGACGATGACGTCGCCTGCGTGGATGCCGTAGCGCTCGGCAAGGCCGCCGTGCTCCACATCGGCGACGATGACGCCCTTGAACGGCGTCTTGGCGCCGGCGAGAGCTAGGAGCTGCGGCGTCACGGTCGTCCCGCGCAGCCCCAATACGGGAGCTTGGATCGCCTGGGCTTGAATGGCCCGCGCAAGCGGCGCCCATCTATCCGTTTGCGCGGGTGGCGCTGGGGCAAGGTCGGAGGTGGTGATCGACGGTGCGGTATACCTCGGCGAGTTTGGGGTCAGCAGCGGCGCATCGATCGTGTACGACTGCGGGCTTCCCGAACCGACGCGTATGCGGCCGACGGCGAACAGGTCGCCCATCGAGTCGCTGACGACGACATCATAGGTGTGTCCGGGACGGACGTCCTTTTTGGGGACGAAGCTCACCGAGAGGACGTTCGCGCCGTTCTTGACGGCGATCGCCTCACATTTGTGCGCGCCGGTCTCCCGCGGCTCGAGCATCGCCATCGTGATGTTGTCGAGGCCGGTCTGCTCGCTCGGGAAGACGATCCTGAGATCGACCTCCGGACCGCTGCCGGTCGCTCCGGAGCGGTGCGATTGCAAGGCGTCCTGTGAGAGGGCCCGTCGCTCCATGGCCGTGAGGTCGTCGTTGACGTGGACGTACTGCGCCGCTGCCGGCGCGGCCAACATCCACGCGATTGCCGAGGCCGCAAGCGCGGCTCTGAATTGGAAAGCGCCCATGCTCAGTCACCCCTTCTGACGAACGGTTCCATACCGTTCCATCGGCTGATCCGTGCGGCGGCTTCAGCAGGGCCGCCCGTCGCCCGGATGGCACGCTTCGAACCGTCCGGCATGGCGCCTTGACAGTTGTTAACTCGACCGCTACGATGCGAGGGATGGCCGAGGAGTTCGCGCGGGCGCTTCGAGGAGCGATGGAGGACGCCGGGATGACGGCCGTTCTCCTGGCCCAGCAGACCGGCCTCACCGAGGCCGCGATCTCGTACTATCTCTCGGGGCGGCGCCAGCCATCATATCCCTCGCTTCGCAAGCTTACCGCCGCCCTGCCGGCCATCGCCCCGCGCACCAACGCCGACGAAGGAAGACGCATGCAGACCATCGAGGAGGCCATCGCCGAGATCCGCGCCGGCAGGATGGTGGTGGTGCTCGACGACGAGGACCGCGAGAACGAGGGCGATCTGGTGATGGCGGCCCAGATGGTCACGCCGGAGTCGATCAACTTCA
>JAGWST010000201.1 GCA_028869325.1 bacterium
GCCGGCTGGCTGGAGATCCACGAGCTGCTCCATCGCCACGGCGTCTCCTCGAACGCCACCATGCTCTACGGCACCATCGAGACGCTGGAGGAGCGCGTGGAGCACTTGATCGCGCTGCGCGAGTCGCAGCAGCGCTCGCCCGGCTTCAACGCCTTCATTCCGCTGGCGTTCCATCCCGACGGGAACAAGCTCGACTACTGCGGCTGGACTACCGGTCTCGCCGATCTGCGCATGTTTGCCGTGGCGCGCCTGATGCTCCACAATTTCGATCACATCAAAGCCTACTGGATGATCCAAGGCCTCAAGGTCTGTCAGCTGGCACTGCACTTCGGCGCCGACGACATGGATGGCACGCACGGCGAGTCCGACGAGGAGCGCATCTACCACGCCGCCGGCACGCACTCGGGTCAATACGTCGATGCGAAGGTCTTTCGCTCGCTGATCGAAGAGGCGGGCTTTGTGCCGGTGCGCCGCAATACCACGTACGACGAGTTCACCTTCGACTGGGAGCCGCCCAAGGAGTACCCCGTCGACGTCAAGGGCCGGCGGATCGAGGGCGAGGTCGCGGAGCAGTGGTGGGGGAACGGCGCCTATCCGGTCGGCCGGGCGCTGGAGGCGGCACGCGCGATGCTCACCCAGAGGCCGCGCGCGCTGCGCAGCGGCCGCATCAAGTACACCAACGACCTGCCGCTCTACACCGCCTTCGATCTGAGCCAGGTGCTCTACCCCGGGCGCTTGAGTGCCGACGTGCCGGCCGAGCTCAACCGTAAGCTCCTCTCGGGTGAGCTGGACCTCTCGCCGGTGAGCTCGTACTTCTACGCCCAGCACGACGATCAATTGGCGCTGCTGCCGGACGTCTGCATCGGGGCGCGCACGCAGGTGCTCTCCGTGGTGCTGCTCTCCGACGTGCCCCCCGCGCTGCTGGCCGGGCGCCCGATCCACGTCACCAGCGAGAGCGCCTCGGGGCGCGCCCTGCTGGAGCTGCTGCTGCGGCGCCGTTACGGCGTCGAGCCGACCTTCATCGAGCACCATGATCCGCTGACGGCCTTCCTGAACGACGATGTGCCGGCGCTGGTGATCGGCGACCGCGCGATCGACGCGCGCGAAGAGGCGCGCGCCGCCGACGTCTACGACCTGGGCACGCTCTGGAACGAGTGGACGGGCGATGAGATGGTCTACGCCGTCTGGGCCGTTCGCCGCGATGCGCTGGAGTCGCGTCGCGACGACGTCGCCGCCTGCGTGGAGGCGCTGCGCAGGTCGCTAGCCTGGGGTCTCACCCACAAGGACGATGTGATCTCGGCTGCGGAGCGGCAGCAGCCGCGCGGGCCCGGCTTCTACCAAGTCTACTACGACACGCTGAAGTTCAACTTGGACGATAAGGCGCGGCGCGGGCTGGCACGCTTCTACGACGAGCTTGCCGAGGCGGGCATGCTCGATGCCGTGCCGTCGGTCTCCCCGGAGGATCTGCGTGTCGCTCGCTGACGTACTCGACCGCGCCGCCGCCGGCGGCCGCCTCACGTTCGACGAGGGCGTGCGGCTCTATACGCAAGCCCCCCTCCACGAGCTGGGGGCGGCGGCATACTATCGCCGCATGCAGCTGCACCCGGGCAGCGACGTCACCTACGTGATCGACACGACGATCAACTACACCAACGTCTGCAACGTCCACTGCACCTTCTGCGCCTTCTACCGTCACGAAGGCTCGCGGGAGGGCTATACGATGTCGCACGACGAGGTACTGGAGCACGTGCGCTTCGCCGCCGACCAAGGGGCGACGCAGATCATGATCCAGGGCGGCGTCAATCCGGAGCTTCCGCTCTCGTGGTTCACGGAGCTCTTCCGCAAGGTGAGCGAGCGCTTCCCCAAGGTCGACATCCACTCGCTCTCCGTCTCCGAGGTCTTGGGCCTGGCCAAGGTGGAGGGGAGGAGCGTCGAGGAGACGCTGCGCGCGCTCAAGGAGGCCGGGATGAAGTCTCTCCCGGGTGCCGGCGCGGAGATCCTGGTCGACCGCGTGCGCAAGCGCATCAGCGCGCGTAAGGTCGCGCCGGACGGCTGGATCGAGGTGATGCGCCAGGCGCAGTGCCTGGGGATGCCGACCACGGCAACGATGATGTTCGGCAGCGTGGAGACGAAAGAGGAGCGCATCGAGCACCTGGAGGTCATCCGCCGCCTGCAGGACGAGCATGCCGGCGGCTTCACGGCCTTCATTCCCTGGTACTACGTGCCGCACAACACCTACCTGCGCGGGAACGAAGCCAGCGGCTACGAGTACCTGCGCGTATTGGCGGTCTCGCGTCTCTACCTGGACAACGTGGCACACCTGCAGGCATCGTGGCTCACGCCGGGCCTCAAGATGGGGCAGATCGCGCTCTTCTACGGCTGCGACGATATGGGTGGGACGATCATCGAGGAGAAGGTGGTCAAGCTCGCCGGATCGACGAATGAGGCGACGCGCGCACAGTTGGAGCGCGTCATCCGCGACGCGGGCTTCAACCCCGTGATTCGCGACACGTACTGGAACCTGCGCCCCGAGATGCCGCTGGCGACGGCCAACGCCTAGTGGACGTTACAGGCCACTAGGGCGCCGCAGGGGTTCAATCGCACGGCGCGATACATGTGACGCCGTGGAGCTGCGGCAGTTGCGGTACTTCCGCGCCGTCTGTGAAGCCGGGGGCTTCGCCAAGGCCGCGGCCGTGCTGGAGGCAAGCCAGTCCAACCTGAGCGCGCAGGTCGCGGCATTGGAGCGCGAGCTGGGGGCTCAGCTGTTGCGACGCGTCGCGCACGGCGTCGAGCCGACGCCCGCCGGCGGCGTTCTGCTGGAGAGCGTGCGGGCTATCGAGGACCGTTTGCAGGCCGCCGCCCGCGATGTCGAGGCGCTGGCGGCGGGGCGCAGCGGATCGGCGCGCGTCGGCCTGATCGGCACGCTGGTGGCACTGGTCACCCGGGCGTTCCTCGATCGCATGAGCGCGCTCCATCCCGGCATCGCGATCACGGTGACCGAGGGCGCGACCACCACGCTCGAGCGCGATCTCGCCGCCGCTCATCTCGACGTCGCGCTGATCAACCTCCCCGCCTCGCTGCGCAGCGTGCGCACCAAAGCGCTCTTCATCGAGGAGTTGGTGGCGGTAGTGCCGGCGGAGCGCGCCGGCCGAGGCGAGCTGAGGCTGGCGGAGCTGGCGGAGCGCCCATGGCTTCTGCCGGGGAGCGAGAACGCGCTGCGCGGCGTGATCGAGGCGGCCTGCGAGCGCGCCGGTTTCCGGCCGCGCGTGGTCTACGAGTATGAGACCATCCGTCTGGTCGATGAGGCGATGCACGCCGTCCGCGGTGTGACGCTCTTGCCGGCTGCCGGGGTCGTCGATCGAGCGCCGGAGGGATTCGCGGTCCGGCGTGTGGTGGACGCTCCATCACGTGTCGTCGGGCTCGGTTGGCTCCGCGAGCGCCCGCCGGCTCCACCAGCCGCCGCTGCGCTTGCGGTGCTCGAAGAGGTCGTCCGCCGCGCCGTCGGCCAGCGCCGTCCCGGGCTGCGCCTAGTTTGACATAGGTACCGTCTCGTAAAGATCGGTACTGGCGCCGCAAAAAGCCCGTACTTCCCCGGAGGCGCGCTCGATCTTGTCCGCGCTACCATGACGGCATGAGAGCGGAGGGCACCATGAACGAGCGTCATAGCATTCCGGTGCGGCCCACGGATAGCCAGCCCGAAGTCGAAGAGCCCACCATCGGATTCGCACGGGTCGTGAACAACTTGAACCGGCACCGAGTACCGGGCATCTTTTCGGGCTGGGGGCCGCGCATTCACCTTTAGCAGCAGGTCACGGAGAGGCGGCGAGGGAGCAGCCCTACAGCGCTCGGGCGATGGTCGCGCCGCCAAGCACTTCTTGCCCGTCCTCGGCATAGATCACCACCAACTGCCCCGGTGTGATCGCCCGCAACGGCTGGTCGAAGCGCAGCCGCAACCTCCCATCGATCAATGCAGCCTCGGCAGGCGCCAGCTGCGCGCGGTAGCGCGGCATCGCCAGCACGCGCTTGGGGAGCGTGCGAATGAGGTTCACGGCATCGGCCTCGAGACCGGATGCCGCAAGCTCGTCCTCACGACCGACGACCACGGTGTTGGTCGCCGGGTCGATGCGCGTCACGTACCACGGACCGTCGCCGCCGGCGTTCGCCGGCAGGCGGCGCCGCTGCCCAACCGTGTAGGAGAGGACGCCGTCGTGGTCGCCGAGTCGCTCGCCGCCGCTGCTGACGATCGCGCCGGGCACCTGAGCCTGCGGCCGTAGCTCGCGCACGATGTCGCGATAGTCGCCGCCTTCGACGAAGCAGATGTCCTGCGACTCGGGCTTGTCGTGCACGGGCATCCCGAAGCGCGCCGCCAGCTCGCGCGTATGCGACTTCTCGTGGTCGCCCAACGGCAGGATCAGGGAGGCGAGCTGGGCGCGATCGAGCTGCGCGAGCGCGTACGACTGGTCCTTGCCGAGATCGACCGCGCGCAGGAGGTGCGGGCCGTCGGCTCCCTGCCGTAGGCGCGCGTAGTGGCCGGTTGCCACCTTCGACCCACCAAGCTGCTTTGCGTAGCGCCACAGGGTGCCCAGTTTGAGGTGATTGTTGCAGAGCACACAGGGGTTCGGCGTCCGCCCCTGGACGTACTCGTCGGCGAAGCGATCGACGACCTCGCGGCGAAACGCCTCCTTGAAGTCCACGACGTAGTGCTTGATACCGATCGCCGCCGCGGAGCGCCGCGCATCGTCGAAGTCGTCGACGCCGCAACAGCTCTTGGCACGCCGTTCACCGCGCCGCTGCTCATAGAGACGCATGGTGACACCGATCACCTCGTAACCGGCCTCCACCAGGAGCGCCGCAGCGACCGCCGAGTCGACGCCGCCGCTCATCGCGGCGACGACGCGTTCACGCTTGGCCATGACAGGATTCTCGCTCTTCCCCGCTAAAACGTCGCTAACTTTCTGTACCCGGAAAGGAATTGCGCCGTTGCCATCACTCGGGGAGCAATTTCGCGCCGCCCGCGAGGCGCGAGGCGTCACGCTCTCGGAGGTCGCCGAGCGTATCCATATCCGATCGGTCTACTTGCAGGCTATCGAGGAAGAGGATTGGCCCTCGATCGGAGCCGCAGTGTACGTGCGCGGCTTTCTGCGCACCTATGCACGCTTCCTCGGGCTGGACCCCGAGGGCGCGGTCACCGAGTTCAGCGACCTCACCGGGATCATGCCGCCGGCGACCGCCCTCGAGCAGAGCGGGGCGCCCGCGCGCTCCGGCCCCTCGATCTGGGTCTGGCTGGCCGGCATCGTGGCGGTCGCCCTGCTGGCGATCGTCGGCTACAGCTTCTGGCAGCTGGAGTTGCCGGCTGGGAGCGCGGCGGGCGTTGGCGCCGCTGGCGCCGCCGCCTCGCCGGCGGCGACGCTCGCCGGCGGCCCATCTCCGCGTGCGGCAGCCAGCGCTCCGCCGTCACCGACTCCGGCCCCTCAAGCAACCGCACCACTCCCGCCGGCGCTCGCACCCTCGGGCCTCGAGTCGGTGACGCTCACCTGGACTGCCCCGTCGTGGGTGCGCGTGATCGTCGACGGCAGACAGGTCAGCGAGGGCACGTTCCCCGCCTCGACCGTGCGCACGTACCGCGGGGGATCCATCTCGCTGCGCATCGGCAACGCGGGCGGTGTGGAGATCAAGGAGAACGGTCGCGATCTCGGTATGCTGGGGCACTCCGGCGACGTGATGGACCGCCTCTTCAGCACGGCCCCAAATTCCACCCTGGAGCACGACGGCACAAGGAACCATGGCTGAGTATTCGTTCGATATCGTCTCGAAGATCGACGAGCAGGAGCTCGAGAACGCGATCAATCAGACTCAAAAGGAGATCGCCAACCGCTTCGACTTCAAGAACTCCAAGAGCTCGATCGAGCGCAAGGGCACGCAGGTCACGATCGTCGCAGACGAC
>JAGWST010000202.1 GCA_028869325.1 bacterium
CCAATCCACCAGCGGCTGCGTCTTGACGGTCGACGGCGGCGTCGCCGCGGCCTTCCCACGCTGACGGCGGGCGACCACGAGGAGAGCGATGCCGAAGTTCTGCGCCAACCTGGCCTTCCTCTTCACCGAGCGCCCGATGCCGGAGCGCTTCGCCGCCGCGCGGGCGGCCGGCTTCGCGGCGGTGGAGTTTCCCTCACCCTACGAGAACGTGGACGGCTACGCCGATCTCCTGCGGGAGCACGGCTTATGCATGGTGCTCTTCAATCTGCCGATGGGCGACTTCGCCGCGGGCGAACGCGGATTCGCCAACGATCCGCAACGCCGTGAAGAGTTTCGGGCAGGCGTCGGCGAGGCGGTGCGGGCCGTACGCCGGCTGCGATGCACGCGCGTCAATGCGCTGGTCGGGATTCGCAGGGCCGATCTCGACGAGCCGACCCAGTGGGCGACCGTAGTGGAGAACCTGCGCTATGCGGCGCGGCGCTTGGATGAAGCCGGCGCGATGCTGCTGGTCGAGCCGCTCAACGCCATCGACACGCCGGGCTTCTTCGCCGCCACCACAACGCGCGCGCTGCGCCTGCTGGACGACGTCGGCGTGCGCAACGCGCGACTGCAGTTCGACTGCTACCACGTGCAGCGCGGTGAGGGCAATCTTTTGGCCACGTTCGCGCGCAACGTCGAACGCATCGGTCACGTGCAGATCGCCGACTCGCCGGAGCGTCACCAGCCCGGCACCGGCGAGCTTGCCTACGAGCGCATCCTTCCTGCCATCGACGCCTGCGGCTACGATGGTTGGATCGGCGTGGAGTATCGCCCGCTGGGCCTCACGGAGGAGACGCTGGGCTGGATGGCTCCCTTCACTTCACCTGCGTGAAGCCCGCGGGTATCTGGAAGATCGCCAGGTCCGTCTGCGCATCGGCCAGCCAGTGCAGATTGCCGCGCTGGATGATGAAGCTGAAGTGGCCGCCCGGCATCATCCCCATCAAGGACGTGGGCGTGGGCGGGGGAGTCTGCGCGGCCTGGTTGGAGGGCGCCCCCATCGAGATGCGCTCGTACATCGCAAATCGCTGCTCGTCGATCTTCGGCCCGCTCGACTTCGCCGTGAAGGCCGGCCGGCACGACGGCCTCTCCGCCTGCGCGTGCGCCGGCTGCTTGGGGAGCGTCGTGGCGCGCTGCGGCAGCGGGCACCAGAGGCGCGGCATGGCGAAGCCGGTCTGATAGACCACGCGCCGCACCTCGTAGGCACCGTTTGGGCACGAGCCCGTCCCTTTCATCGTATACGACATCGTGGTCTCGTAGCCGGCCGCCGTCTGGCCGTTCACGCTCTGTGCCCCCAGCGGCTTGGTGGTGACGCCGAAGGCGATCGTGCCGGTCCCCGGCCCCTTGCCGCCGCTGAGCGCCGGCGGAAGCGCGGGATGCTCGCTCGAGGGCATCGGCGGCGGTGCGGCCTGGGGCGGCCCGGCGCGGTGCGGCGGCGCCGCCACCTCGGACGGCTCTCCGCTCGCCGTCGCGATGCGATACGTCTTCTTCGCCAAGTCGAGGAAGATGATCTGATTCTCGTCGCACTTGGTGATGACCGCCGTCTGCGACTTCAAGTCGTCGAGGCGCTTCCAGTGATGGCCCTGCGTCAGGATCGCCGTGCGCGTCCACGTCTTGAACATCGCCGGTCCGATGCCGAAACGCGAGAGGTTTGGCTCCTCGCCGGGTCCCGCCGTCGCCCCCGGAACGCTCGCCTGGCCGACGGCATTCACGATCTCGCCGAGGATACCGCCGCGGCGCTTTGGCGCCGGTGAGGACTCGGAGCCGCCGCGGCCGAGATCGCGCTCCAGCTCCCCAACCTGTTGGTCGAAGCTGCCCACGGCCGGTACGGACTGGTCGCCGAAGAGCATCTGCCCGACCTCGTCCCACTGCAGTCCGATCGGGGCCGCGGCATCGGCCTGAAGAACGACCGGCGGGAAGAACGAGAGCAGCGCGATCGCTGCGAACACAACCAAGCGGTGCGTGCCTCTGGCCATCTGCACGACCTCACGACGAAGGGCGACCGCGATGGGGGAGTACGCTTACAGTCGCGTGGCAGGCTGGTTCTGCGGCCGGCGAGACTCTCCCGGCGGGGGATCGCTCAGCTGGTTGCGATGAGCCTCCCAGGCTCGAACGATCTCGATCTTCTTGGCGAGGTAATCCATGAACCCGCCCTCGAGCACGAAGGCCTTGCGCAACGGGTCGAGCGCGAACGCATACCGTTGCCCGCCGGCCTCGACGACCTGCTGGGCCACGTCGATGCGCACGTGCTCCACGCCTCGCAACGCCTCTACCTGATCCTTGCTCAAGGCCACGGGCACGAGCCCGTTGTTGTAAGCGTTCTCCCAAAAGATGCGCGCGAAGCTCTCGGCGATCACGGCGCGAAAGCCGCAATCGGCGATCGCCCACGCAGCGTGCTCGCGCGAGCTGCCGCAGCCGAAGTTCTCTCGGGCGACGATGATCTTCGCCCCGGGCCGGCTCGCCAGCAGCTCCGGGCCGCCGGGCATGCCGGTGAAGAGGTACCGCCCGTAGCCGGTCTTGGTCACGCCCGTGAGGTGCTTGGCGGGAATGATCTGATCGGTATCGATGTTGGCC
>JAGWST010000203.1 GCA_028869325.1 bacterium
GCCGGGGATTTTGCGGCGCGAGGGGTGGTCATGCGCCGTTTCGAGCCCGCAATCTTGTACGAGCTGGCGCTCTTCCATTCAACGCGTCAGCCGCTGGCGCTGCTTGCAAAGGAGTTCGCGGCGGCGCTCAAGCGCCACGTGCGGCCCTTCCTCAGCGCCGCGCCTTGATGCCTCCCGCTGGCTAGCGCCCGGGGAGGGACGTCAACGAGCTTGAGAAGGCGAGCGGGCGGGTGGAGGATGGGCCCGATCCGGCGAAGGCCAACGCCTCATGACCACGCCGCGGAACCGGCGCGACCGCGCCGCCAACGACTCCGGAATCCCACTCCAGCCGGTCTTCCACGCCGCCGATGCGGCCTTTGCCGGCCAAGCCGGTGAGCCGGGGGCCTATCCGTACGTCCGCGGCATCCGGCCCGACATGTATCGCGGCCGCCTCTGGACGATGCGGCAGTACGCCGGATTCGGCACGGCGGCGGAGTCCAACGAGCGCTACCGTTACCTGCTGGCGCGGGGGCAGACGGGCCTCTCCGTGGCCTTCGATCTGGTCACGCAGCTGGGTTACGACTCCGACGCGCCACAGGCGCGAGGCGAGGTGGGCAAGGTCGGCGTCGCGATCGACTCCATCGAGGACATGGAGCGGCTCTTTCACGAGATTCCCCTCGATCGCGTCACCGTCTCGATGACGATCAATGCGCCCGCCTCCGTGCTGCTGGCATTCTTCCTTGCGACCGCGCGCAGGCGTGGCATCCCCTTCGAGCGGCTCGGCGGCACCATCCAGAACGACGTGCTCAAAGAGTATGCGGCGCGAGGGACGTACATCTTTCCGCCCCAGCCGGCGATGCGCCTCATCACCGACGTCTTCGCCTACTGCTCGCACGCCGTTCCCAACTGGAACACCATCTCCATCAGCGGTTACCACATTCGTGAAGCGGGATCGACCGCCGTTCAAGAGCTGGCGTTCACGCTCTCCAACGCAAAGGCGTATCTCCGCGCCGCGGTCGACGCCGGGCTGGACCCCGATACCGTGGCGCCGCGTCTCTCCTTCTTCTGGAACGCGCACAACGATCTCTTCGAGGAGGTTGCGAAGTTCCGGGCGGCGCGCGCCGTCTGGGCCCAGATCGCGCGCGAGGAGTTCGGCTGCAAGGATCCGCGCTCGTGGACGCTGCGCTTCCACGCGCAGACGGCCGGCTCGACGCTCACGGCCCAGGAGCCCGACAACAACGTGGTGCGCGTGACCGTTCAAGCACTGGCCGCCGTGTTGGGCGGCTGTCAATCGCTGCACACCAACGGTCGCGACGAGGCGCTGGCGCTGCCTACGGCGGAGTCCGCGCGCTTGGCGCTGCGCACGCAGCAGATCGTCGCCTATGAGAGCGGCGCGGCCGACGTGGTGGACCCGCTCGGCGGCTCCTACTACGTGGAGCATCTCACGGGAGAGCTGGCGGCCCGCGCCCGGACGCTGATCGCCGAGGTCGACGCCTTGGGCGGCAGTGTGCCGGCCATCGAGTCCGGCTGGATGCAGACGCGCATCTCCGACGCGGCCTACCAGACGCAGCAGCGTATCGAGCAAGGCGAGCAGATCGTGGTGGGCGTCAACGCGTTCGCCGAGCAGGAGGGTGGGGCGCCCATCCCGCTGCAACGCGTGGAAGATCACGTGGAGCGCGAGCAGGTGGAGCGCCTGCGCGCCTTCCGCGGGCACCGAGACTCCGCCGCGGTCGGCGAGCACCTCGCGGCCATCCGGCGGGCCGCCTCCGGCACGGAGAACCTGATGCCGCACTTCGTAGCGGCGGCCGATGCCGGTGCGACGCTGGGGGAGATCTGCGAGGTTCTGCGCTCCGTCTTCGGCTCGTACAAGCCGCAAGAGGCATATGCCTGATCCGTAGGAGAGACTCTATGGCCGCCACCCAATCGAGCGCGCGCGCCGTCGACGACCGGAGGGCCACCGCGCTCGCCATCCTGCGTCTGCTCTTCGGAGAAGAGTTCGCCCAGCGGTTCGCGATCCGTCTGTGGGACGGCACCGTCATCCACGCGCGCGAGGGAGCGGCCCGCTTCACGCTGGTGGTGAATGCCCCCGAGGCGCTGCGTGCCGCGTTGCTTCCGCCCGATCAGCTCGGTGCCGGACGCGCCTTCGTGAACGGCCTGCTCGACTGCGAGGGCGATATCGAGGCGGCGGTCGACCTCTTCGAGCGCACCTTTGGAAGCTTTCAGATGCGCTCGCTGCCGTCGCTGCTGGCGCTCGTGCTCCGTCTTCCCAAGCCCGAGCATCTGGATCATCTGCGCGAGGCGAACCTGCGCGGCCGCAAGCACTCCTTGGCGCGCGATCGCGCCGCGATCGGATTCCACTACGACCAGGCGATCGCGTTCTACCGCTGCTTCCTCGACCGCGAGATGGTCTACTCGTGCGGCTATTTCGACGACGGCGTAGAGACGCTGGACCAAGCCCAGATGGCGAAGATCGATCACACGCTGCGCAAGCTGCGCCTGCAGGCCGGTGAGCAGCTGCTCGACATCGGTTGCGGCTGGGGCGCGCTGGTGGTGCGCGCGGCCGAGCGCTACGGGGCGCGCGTGCTGGGCGTGACCCTCAGCCAGCGCCAGCACGAGGAGGCAAGCCGGCGCATTGCGCAGGTCGGGATCTCGGCTACCGCACGCGTGGAGCTGCGCGACTACCGCGAGCTTCGCGACGAGCACCCCTTCGACAAGATCGTGAGCATCGGGATGTTCGAGCACGTCGGCCGCTCGAAGCTGCCGGAGTACTTCTCCACGGCATACTCGCTGCTTCGCCCCGGCGGCCTCTTCCTCAATCATGGCATCTCCGCGCCGGCCGGCGCGCACATCGGCGCGGGGCGCGCCGGCTTCGTGGAGCGCTTCGTCTTTCCGGACGGCGAGCTGGTACCGATCTCCGAAGCGCTGGAGATCTCCGAGGAGGCCGGCTTCGAGGTGCGCGACGTGGAGAATCTCCGCGAGCACTACGCGCGCACCTGCCGCGCGTGGGTGGCCAATCTGGAGCGCAACCGCACGGCGGCGATCGAGGCCGCCGACGAGCGCACCTATCGCATCTGGCGTCTCTACATGGCCGGCAGCGCCCAGGGCTTCGCAACGCGGCGCATGGGCATCCACCAGTCGCTGCTCGCCAAGCCGTGCGCGGACGGCAGCGTGGAGCTGCCGCCAACCCGCCGCGACATCTACGCATGAGCGAGAATCTGAAAACCGGGCCGAGTGGCGCGATCGATCACGTGGCGATCGTCGTGCGCGATCTGGAGCGCAGCCTGGAGCTCTATACCAAGACGCTAGGCTTCCGCCAAGCCTACCGCGAGATCGTCGCCGATCAGAACGTCGAGGCCGTGGGGCTGCAGGCCGGAGAGAGCGTGATCGAGCTGCTGCGGCCGCTCTCGCAGGACTCGCCGCTGGTAACGTACCTGGGCGATGCGGAGAGCCGCCTCCACCATACCGCCTATCGCGTCGCCAACATCGCCGCTGAGCTGGCCCGGCTCAGAGATGCCGGCGTGCGCCTCATCGACGAGCAGCCGCGCCGCGGGGCGCACGGCAACCTCATCGCCTTTCTCCACCCCAAGTCGACGGGCGGCGTGCTGATCGAGCTCTGCCAGTTCGTGGGCGAGGGAGGCCGGCGGGGCTCCCATTGACCCACTTGACGCTCCATGTTAGTCTATGGCTAATCATGTCGAACGCGATCCGCCCCTTTGCCTACTGGTATTACTTTATGGACGCCCAGCATCGGAGCGGCTAAGGATCGCGTATACCCCAAGAGAGACCGTACGCGCCCCCGCTCCACAGCGGGGGCGTTCGTTTTCTCTCGTCGCCTCATTTTGGAGGAGTCATGGCTACCGTCACTCCGGTCACCAACGCCCACATCGCCCAGAGCGCCGCCTCATCGCCGTACCAGAGGCTCGCGTTGGGATTTCACGTGATGGCCGGCCCCTGCAGCATCGAGACGCAGGAACAGATCCGCCAGACCGCGGCTTTCCTGGCCTCACGCGGCGTGAAGATCCTACGCGGCGGCGCGTTCAAGCCGCGCACGTCGCCGCGCTCCTTCCAGGGCTTGGGAGAGCCGGGGCTGCAGCTTCTGCGCGAGGCGGCGGATGCGCACGGCATGCTGGCGGTCTCCGAGGTGATGGACGTCGAGGCCGTGCCGCTGGTGGCCGAGTACGTCGACGTCTTCCAAGTCGGCGCGCGCAACATGCAGAACTTCTCCCTGCTCAAGCGCCTGGCCAAGGAGCGCAAGCCGGTGCTGCTCAAACGCGGCTTGGCCGCGACCGTGGACGAGACGCTCTGCGCGGCCGAGTACATCCTCCAAGGCAACCCGGAGGTCGTCCTCTGCGAGCGCGGCGTGCGCGGCTTCGAGCCGTTGACCCGCAACATGCTCGATCTCTCCGGCGCCGCATTGCTGCGCCAGCTCTCTCCGCTTCCGGTGATCGTCGATCTCTCTCACTCCACGGGGCGCACCGATATCGTTGCCCCGCTCGCCGCCGCCTGCGTCGCGCTCGGCGTCAACGGGATGATGGTAGAGGTCCACCCACGTCCGGCGGAGTCGGTGAGCGATGCGGCGCAGGCCATCTCCTTCGAGCGCTTCGACGAGATCCTCGCCACGATGGCGCCGTATCTGGCGGCGCGCGCCGCCGTGGAGGCGGCGCGGCAGCCCGCACCCGAGCTCGTGGAGGCCTGCGGCTGATCCCGCCAAACGCGCAGAGCGGCTCACGATGCCGCGCCGCCCTCAACGTACAGCGCCAGCGCATCGGTGACGAAGCGATTTGCCGGCGTGGGGACGTGCAGCTCCCCTCCCAGGCGCGCGACGGCGCCGCTCAGCCAGGGTAGCTCCAGGCGATTGCCGCGCTGGAGATCGACGTACATCGAGGCCACCATCTGAGCGGGCAGGGTATCGGCGAAGGCCAGCCGATCCTCCGCGAAGGCTGGATCCAAATCGACGCCGCGGGCGCGGCCGACGGCGACCGCCTCACGCATGATCTCCAGCATCAGCGCGCGCGAACGCGGGTTGGCGCGGATGGCGCCGATCTCGTTGCGCATCACGCACGTCGAGGCGCTGAGGCCGACCAAGAAGACGAACTTCTCCCAGATCGCACGCTGCACGCCGGCGCTGGCCTGAATATCGATGCCGGCCGTCTTGCAGGCCGCCGCGAACGCCTCGACGCGCGGCGAGATGCCGCCGTCGACCTCGCCGATCACCAGCCGCTGCATGCTCCCCGTGTGGCGGATCACACCCGGCGACTCGATGGCCGCAGCGATGTAACAGACACCTCCGACGACGTGCTCGGCGCCCACGATCGCCGCGAGCCGCTCCGCGGCATCGACGCCGTTCTGAAACGAGATCACGGTCGTCTGCGGCCCAATCGCCGGCAGCGCCGCGCGCGCGGCCTCTTCGGTGTCCCACAGCTTGACGGCCAGCAGCACCACATCGCTGATCCCTGCCGTCTCCGGCCGATCCGTTACCTGAACCGGCCGCAGGTAAAGGGGCGCGAGCGCGCTCTCGATGCGCAGGCCGCCGGCGCGCATCGCCTCGAGGTGCCGCCCGCGCGCCACGAACGTGACGTCGCATCCGGAGGCCGCCAAGCGCGCGCCGAAGTAGCCGCCCAGGCCGCCGGAGCCCATCACCAGGATCTTCAAGCCGGGATCTCGATCACGATCTTGCCGAAGTTGACGTTGGCCTCCATGGCCCGATGCGCGTCGGCCAGCCGCGCAAGCGGAAAGGTTCGATCGACGATCGGCTTCACGGCTCCGCGGGCCAGCAACGGAACTACCTCGCGCGCGAAGGCCTGGATCGCCGCGCAGCGCTGTTCGAACGGGCGTCCACGCAGCATCGTCCCCTCAACCCTGATGCGGTGCCCCATCAGCAGCGTCATATCGACCTCGCCGCGCTGGCCGCCCAGCGAGCCCACCAGAACCAGACGCCCCTGCGAGGCTAGCGCGCGCAGATTACGATCGAAGTAGGAGGCGCCCACGAAATCGATCGCAAGGGCGACGCCCCCCGGGGCATGCGCGCGCACCTCTTTGTCAAACCCCGGCGTGACGGAGACGTCGATGCCGACGGCCAGGCCCAGCGCCTTGGCGCGCTCGAGCTTCCCGGCCGTGCGCGCCGTGCCGAGGACACGCGCGCCGGAGACAACCGCCAGTTGCAGCGCAGCGGTCGAGACGCCGCTGCCGATCGCGTGGAGCAGCACGTCCGTTCCCGCGCGCAGGCCGCCGATCGTGAAGAGCGCATCGTGCGCGGTGATGAACGCCTCAGGCACGGAGCCGGCCTCTACGTCGCTGAGCACCGCGGGCACCGGCGCCAGGGCACGCTCGTGGGCGGTGAGATACTGCGCCTGCGAGCCGTGCGTGACCAGGCCCATCACCCGGTCGCCCTCTCTCCAACGCGTGACGCCGGGGCCCACTGCCGCCACTTCGCCTGCGAACTCGAGCCCCAAGCGCGTATTGTCCGCGCCGGGCGGCTCGGGATACGTGCCCGCGCGTTGCATCAGCTCCGCGCGGTTGAGACCCGCGGCGCGCACGCGCACCAGCACTTCGTTGCTGCCGGGCACGGGCTCGGGAACCTCTGCGATGCGGATCGCCTCGGGGCCGCCGTACGAAGGAACGATCGCTGCCAGCATCATGCTCGGGGGTTCCGCGCGGGCGAGGGAGCTCCCGCCTCAGCGCGTGCCGGGGTCGAGGTGCACGTCAAGCTGCGTCTCAAAGGTGCGCTCCCACGGCAGCGTGATCGTCAGCCCCGCATCCTGATAGCCGGGATAGATCTGCGCCAGAAGCCGCAGCGCCTGCGGCCAGAGCTGCTCGCGATTGAATGCGTCGGCGTAGGAGAGCGCGCCGTCGAAGAGCAGCGTGTGATCGCGCACGTCGCGCTCGGTCAGCGCCTTGTTGAGCTCCGGCCGAACGATCAGCCGGAAGGCAAAGTCGTCCGCGTAGCGGTCGAGCATGAATTGCGCATGGGCCTTGGCGTCGTAGGTTCCCATGCGTTTAGCCGCCCCGACGGTGAGCCCCTCGGCGATCGCCGTGCCGCACGTGTTGGCCGTCGTATTCCAAGATGCGAAGGCGTCGATCGTTCCGGCGAC
>JAGWST010000014.1 GCA_028869325.1 bacterium
GAGGACGAGACCGCGTTGGTGCTCTGGGCGCTGTGGCAGCACCTCTTCCTCTCGCGCAACATCGACGCGCTCGCGGAGCTCTACGGCGACCTGGTCCGACCCGCCGCCGATTTTCTGGTACGCTTCCGCGACGGGGAGTCCGGCCTGCCGCTGCCGTCGTGGGACATCTGGGAGGAGCGCTACGGCGTGCACCTGTGGACGGTGGCCTCCGTCTACGCGGGGCTGCGCGCGGCGGCGCAGATGGCGCGTATCTTCGGCGATGACGCCACGGCCTACGAGGAGGCGGCGGAGTGCATGCGCGCGGCGGCCGGCAAGGCCTTCTGGGACGAAGGCGCGGGGCGCTACGCGCGGACGCTCTTCCACGCCCCCGACGGCAAGCGGGTGCGCGACACGACGCTGGACTGCTCGCTCTACGGGAGCGTGCGCTTCGGACTCTTCCAGGCCAATGATCCACGCGCCGCCGTCACGCTCGACGCCGCCTTCGACCGCCTGACGGTGCGCACACCCATCGGCGGCATCGCGCGCTACGAGGGGGACGCTTATCACCGCCGCGGCAGTGACATCGAGCGCGTGCCCGGCAATCCTTGGTTCATCTGCACGCTCTGGCGCGCGCAATGGGAGCTTCTGCGGGCGCGCGACCCGCATCACATGGAGAACGCCGGCGCGCTTTTGGAGTGGGTCGTCGCGCATGCCGCGAGCAGCGGCGTCATCGCCGAGCAACTCGATCCCGAGAACGGCGTTCCGCTCTCCGTATCGCCGCTCACCTGGAGTCACGCCGAGTTCGTGGCGACGGTGGCAGTCTATCTCGACCGCCACTCCACGCTGACGCGCTGCGAGCTCTGCGAGCGCCCGACGTACATGCGCGAGCAGCGCCTCATCCAGCACCTCCATGCCTCGAGCCTGGGCGGCGACCACCATCTAGGCCGCTAACGAACGTCAGCGTAGTACTGCGGCGCCTCGCGCCGGTCGAACATCCCATAATCGCGGATGATTCGTACCGTGCGGCAGCGGACACGCGCGCCGTCATTACCGAGCAGGCGGCGCTGCGCGCAGTGTGCGCTGGCGGCGCGAAGATCGCGCCACCAGGTCACCGTCAACGCCTTCCCGGGGGTGTAGATGCTGTCGTAGATCTCGCCCGCCACCAGGTTCGCGCCGCGATCCGGCAACGCGCCGCTCAGCGCCTGGGCCGGCGCATCCCCGTCCGAGGGCGTGATCTCCTCGATCGCGGCGGCGTGCGCGTCACCCGCCACCGTCTCGTCGAAGCGCTCTCCGCGCAGGCCGTCCCGTGCGGCGGCAGCCGAATCCTCGACGATCTCACCGACCCGCAGCCGGTAATCGGCAAAGATCTCAAAGCGTCCCCGCTCCTGCGCGAGGTGATGCTGCGCCAGCGTCCGCCAGCGAATCAAGGCCTTCTCGTCACGCCAGGTGGAGAACGAGAGAATCAGTCCCTCGTTGCTCCGAGCGGCGAAGCGCTCGTTGTGAACGAAGCCGTCGATGCGCTCGAGCTCGGGCTTGAGCTCGCGCGCCGCCTCGAGGTACTCGTTCCGCCGCTCCGCCTTCGGCCGCACTTCGAAGATCACTGCGAACATCGGGACCTCCTCGCGGGATGTACCCTGCGCCGCCGGCTTGGCCCTTCGCCGCCGCTACTCATAGACGGTGACGCGCGTGACCTCTCCCGGCTCGACCAGCTCGTTGCCCTGACCTATGGCGCGGGCGACTGCCCAACCCTCCGCCGCATGGCCAGCGGGGTAGACCACCCGCACCGGGTCCACTTGGGTCGGCCCGCCCGCGCGGCGCAGATGCGCAAAGCCCAGGTGCTCGAGGTGCAGCGCCAGATGCTCGCTGCCGTAGAGCGTGATCGGCACGGATGCCGGCGCCGGCAACGCCGGCAGGCCGGTGCTGCTGCCGCGCGAGCCGAATTCGGCCAAACGCGCATGGATCTCGGCCGGATCGAGAACGTCGTAGTAGTCGCCGTCGATGCGCCCCTGGGCGTTGACGCCGGCAAGTTTGGCGGGCGCCAGGGCCATCGAGTCGCGCAGCGATCCCAGCGGAACTTGATAGACCGGCGCGCCCGCCATCGCCACGCCGATGCGCACGAGCTCGCTCTCCGGTAGATCGGTGGCGATGTCGTGCCGCATGCGGCCCATGAAGCGCGGCAGCACCGTGCCGACCTTGGCCGGATCGAGGATCGCGTTGCGCAGCATGCCCAACACCTCGACCTCCGCCTGCATGCGCTGGAAGTCATTGACGCGGTAGTCGTTACCGGCTTGGTTCTGGCGCACGCGCACGAAGGCCAGCACCTGCCTGCCGTTCATGTGCTGCCGGCCGGGGCGGAAATCGGCGCCGCTGTTGCGCGGATCGTAGAGGCGCTTCTTCACGTCGATGGTGAGGCCGCCGACCAGATCCACCGCTTGCTCGAAGCCGGCAAAGTTGCTGGCCACGTACCCGTCGACCTTCATCCCGGTGAGGCGCGACACGGCCGCGGCTAGCAGCTGCGGCCCGCGCGGCGGCGACTCCTGATCCCCCATGAAGAACAGCGTCTTGATCTTGGGCACGGAATTGTGCCAGCCAGGTTGCGCGACCAGCGTATCGCGCGGGATCGTGATCGCGTAGATGCGATGCTCGTCCGGGGCGAAGTGAGCCAGCAGGATGACGTCGGCTTGTCCCGCGGCGGTTCCCAGGCCAAGCGGATCGCCGGCACGCACGCCGCGTGCGTTGTTGGCGATCAACAAGACGTTGACGGGCCGGCCGCCCAACACCACCCGCGAGGCGATCCTCCCAGCGACGCTCTCGCCCCCCGAGCGCAGGCGCGGCAGCCAGGCCCAGGCGACGCCGGCGAGCAGCGCCGCGCCGGCGATGACGGCGGTGATGACGGCGCGGCGCCTGCGCAGGCGCCGCCGGCGAACGGACATGCAGCCGAACCTCCATCGACGGGATTGAGCACCGCCGGATACGGCGCACAGCTGGCATGCGCCTGTTGTCTTCGATTTTCAGCCGGCTGCCTCGACGACCGCGGCGATCCCTTGTCCGCCGCCGATGCACGCGCTGGCGACGCCGTAGCCGCCGCCGTTGCTGCGCAGATCGTGCAGCGCGGTGAAGGCGATGCGCGCGCCGCTGGCACCCAGCGGATGGCCGAGCGAGATCGCTCCGCCGTGCGGATTGAGGCGCTCGCCGTTGAGGCCCATCTCCTTCGTACAGGCCAACACCTGGGGCGCGAAGGCCTCGTTGATCTCCACGACGCGCAAGTCCTTGGGCTGCAGCC
>JAGWST010000204.1 GCA_028869325.1 bacterium
CGCAACGCGGAGGCCAACGCTTCGCTGCGCGCGCCCATCAGCGGCGTGGTCACCTCGCTTGCCATGCAGCGGGGCGAGTGGGCCAGCGCCGGCGCCACGATCGCCACCATCGTCAACCCCGCGGAGGTGACGCTCAGGGTCTCACTGCCAGCGGATCAGACGCAGCGCGTGCAGCCGGGCGATGCCGTGCAAGCCGGCGGTATCACGGGTCACGTCTGGCAGGTGGTGCACCCGCTCGACCCAACCACGCAGATGGGCCAGGCTATCGTGACGTTCGACCGCACTCCCTCGGAGCCGTTGGGGACCGTCCTTCCCGTGACGATTCGCACCGGCATGCACGATCACGTGCTCACCGTGCCGGCGACGGCCGTCGTGCAGGACCCTGCCACCGGCAAGTACACCATCTTCGTGCGCGACAAGAACGCGGGCTACACACCGGTCGGCGTGCGCGTGGGCTGGAGCTCCGACGGCCTGCAAGAGGTGCGTGCCGCCGGCTTGCAGGCCGGCGAGAAGGTGGCGACGTACGGCAGCTACGAGCTGCTCTCGAGCGGAGGCTGAGCGTACGCGATGCGCGTGCTGGTGGTGGAGGACGATGCCCCGCTGCGCGACGTGATCGCGCGGGCGCTGGCGGAGGGCGGCTACGAGGTCACCGCCGCGGCCGACGGGAGGCACGGCGACGCCTTGGCCGCCGAGGGCGGGTTCGATGCGGTGGTGCTGGATTGGATGTTGCCGGAGATGGCCGGCATCGAGATCTGCCGGCGCCTGCGCGAGGCGGGGGATCAGACGCCCGTGCTGATGGTGACCGCCCGCGACGATCTCGACGATCGCGTCTTGGGGCTGGACGCCGGCGCCGACGACTATCTGGTCAAGCCGTTCCACGTGCGCGAGCTGCTGGCGCGCCTGCGCTCCGTCATCCGCCGCAGCGGCACGCAGCGCAGCAATCACTACGCCGCCGGCAGCATCGCGCTCGATGTTCGCGCGCGCAGCGCGCGCGTCGGCGATGCGCGGCTGGAGCTGACGACGCGCGAGTACGAGCTGCTCGAGTTCCTGGTGCGTAACGCCGGCATCGCCCTCGCGCGCGAGCGCATCGAGGAGCAGGTCTGGGGCTCGCGCTTCGAGAGCGCATCGAACGTGGTGGACGTCTTCGTAGGCCGCCTGCGGCGCAAGCTGGGCGAGGAGGGCGCCGCCATCGAGACCCTGCGCGGCTTCGGATACCGCCTCAACCAGCGATCGGCAACGTGACCACGAAGCGGGCGCCGCCGCCGGGGCGCTCGTCGACGCGAATCTCTCCGCCCGCCGCGCGTGCGATCGCCGCGGCGATCGGCAGGCCCAACCCCGTGCCGTCGCCGCGCGTCTGCGCACGCCGGTAGAAGCGGCGGAAGATCGCCTCGCGCTCCTCGTGTGGGACGCCGGGGCCATCGTCGTCGACGATGATGGAGGCGCGTTCGCCGCTCGAGACGACCTCCACGCGGACCAGGCTGCGCGCGGCGCGGCGCGCGTTGGCCACCAAGTTCTCCACCATACGCGTCAAGAGGGTCGTGCCGACGGCGACGTTGAGCGGCTCTTCGCTCAAGCGCAGCTCGACTGGAATGCCGGCGCCCCGGCGCTGGAGCTCCGCGCAGGCGCCGCTGGCGGCCTCGTTGGCCTCGCCGCGCGGCTCTCTTCCAACCACGCCCGCGTCGGCACGCGCCAGCAGCAGCAGATCGTCGATGGTGGAGGTGAGGCGCTCGGAGCGCTCGCGGATCGCCTCCAGCGCACGCGCGTACTCGGCGGGCTCGCGCTCGCGCAAGAGCGTCAGCTCCGCCTCGGCTCCGATCGCCGCGAGCGGTTGGCGCAGCTCGTGCGAGACATCGCCGATGAAGGCGCGCTCGCGCTCGAACGAGGCCTGCAAACGCGCCAGCATCTCGTCGAAGGTCTGCGCTAGGCGTCCGAGCTCGTCGTCGCTCTCCAGGCGCAGGCGCGCGTCCAGACGTCCGGAGCGGGCGACGTCGGAGGCGGCAGCCGTGATGCGCGCGATCGGCGCCAGCGCGCCGCGCGCCAGCAGCCAACCCGTGAACCCCGCGAAGATCATGATCGGAAGCCCGGCCGCGAAGAGCGCCGCGCGGACGCGCCCCTCCTCGTCCTCCAGCGGCTCGTTCTCGACGAAGACCACGACGCGTATGCCGCTGCCGTCGACGGCGTCGGCGACGGCGGCGAGATAGTCGGGATCGCCGCCAATCGAGCCCATTCTCCCGCCGGGGAGCGTGGCCGCTCGCGCCAGCACAGCGGCGCGAGGGCGCGCCCCGCGGAGATCGCTCAGCCGTCCCTCGACGTAGACGGCCAGCGCATAGCCGGGAACCGCCGGTATCGGCACCCCCCTGACCAGCCTCCCGCTGCGCCGGTCGACGGCCGCCAGGCCCTCACCGGCCTGCTCCATCAGGTCGACGGAGAGGGCACGCTGATGCGCGTGCTCGACCCACGCCGCGGAGAGCAGCGAGAAGAGCACCAAGCCAAGCGCGAAGAGCGCGACCCACCAGATGGTGAGGCGCTGTCCGATGCCCAGACGCAGCCTCATGGGGCCTCGGCTCGCGCCTTCTCGAACGTGCGCGCGAAGAGGTGCAGCCCTTCGAGGTTGAGATGCGGGTCGACGTGATCGATCGCCTCGATCACCTCTTGATGGCGCGCCACCAGATCCGCCAGGCCGCCGGTGGCGACGACCTTCGTCTGGGCGCCCAGCTCCATCCGCATGCGCGAGACGATCCCCTCGGTCTGCCCGATCACGCCGTAGATCACGCCGGCCTGCAGCGCCTCCTGCGTGTTCCGCCCGATCACGGAGTTGAGCGTCTCGAGCGAGACCTGGGGCAGCTGTGCCGTGCTCCCGACCAGCGCGTCGAACGAGATCTGGATGCCGGGTGCGATCGCGGTGCCCAGAAACTCGCCGGCGGCGGAGATGGCGGCGAACGTGGTGGCCGTGCCATAGCCGACGACGATCAGCGGCGCGCCGTACTTGTGGACGCCGCCGATGGCGCCGGCCACCATGTCGGCGCCAAGCTCGCGCGGGTGATTGGTGCGGATCGGCATCAGCTGCTGCTCGGCGGGACGGAAGAACGTCGGCTCGACCTCGAAGTACGCCTGGCAGCAGATGCGCAGCGCGCGCTCCGTCGCCGGCACCACGCTAGCGATCGCGATCGCCGTGACCCCGTGCGGATCCAGGCCGGCAAAGGCAAAGAGGTTGACGAATTGGATGCCGTACTCGTCGGCCGTCCGGCGGCGCTCCGTGGTCAATCGCCAGACGCGGATCAGTTGCGCCTGCCCCTTGCGCTCCTTGCCGAAGACGCCCAGCTTCATCTCCGTATTGCCGACGTCGATCGTGAGCAGCATCAGCTCTCTCCTTTCGGAGCCGCGCGCAGCACCGCGACGCGATCCCAGATGCGCGCGGCGATCTCGCGTTTGGAGGCTCGCGGCAGCGCCTCGCTGCCGTCGCGCCAGATCAGCAGCATCTCGTTCTCCGAGCTGGCGAAGCCGATGCCGGGCCGTGAGACGTCGTTGACGCAGATGAGATCCAGCGCTTTACCGATCAGCTTCTCGCGCGCGTGGCGCTCTACGTCTTGCGTCTCTGCCGCGAAGCCCACCAGAAACGTGGTGCCCTTCCGCCGCCCAAACTCGGCGAGGACATCCGGATTGCGCTCCAAGCGAATCACCGGATCCACGTCCCCCTTCTTGACCTTTTGATCGTAGGCGACGGCCGGGCGCCAATCGGCGACCGCGGCGCTGGCGACGAAGGCATCGGCCCCCTCACGCAGCGCCATCACCCCCTCGTGCATCTCGCGAGCGCTCTCCACGCGATGCGTCCGCACGCCGTGGGGAGGCTCCAGGTGCGTGGGGCCGAGCACCAGATCGACCTGCGCGCCGCGCAGGGCCGCCTCGCGCGCCAGCTCGATGCCCATCGCGCCCGAGGAGGCGTTGGAGATGAAGCGCACGGGATCGATGGCCTCCCGCGTCGGGCCGGCGGTAACGATGACTCGTTGCCCCTCCAGCTCGCGCGTGCGCGCCACGGCCTCTTCCAGCGCGCCGATGATACGCTCCTCCGCGGCCATGCGCCCCACGCCCTGCTGGCGCTCGGCGAGAAAGCCGCTCTCGGGATCGACGATCGTCCATCCGCGCGCGCGCAGGGCGGCAACATTGGCACGCACGGCGGGATGCTCCCACATCGATGTGTTCATCGCCGGGGCGACGACCGCGGGACAGGTTGCCGCCAGCGCCACGGCGCCCAGCAGATCCTCGGCGTACCCGTGCGCGAGCTTGGCGATGGCATCGGCCGTCGCCGGTGCGATCAGCAATGCCGCGGCACGATGCGCCAGCGCGATGTGGAGCACGTGATCCTCGCGAGCGCGCATCTCCCAGAGCGAGGTGTGGACGCGGTTGGCGGAGAGGGCGTGGAACGTGAGCGGGGCCACGAAGCGCTGCGCGGCCTCCGTCATCACGACGTGGACATCGGCGCCGCGCTGAGCGAGCGTCGAGACGATCCCGGCGACTTTGTAGGCGGCGATGCCGCCGCAGACGCCGACCACCAGGCTGCGGCCGGCCAGTACGCTCATGACAACTCGGTCACGCGCAGCTCGGTGCGGCCGACGACGAAGCTCTGGCCGGAGCTGATGGTTGCGCTCCCGGTCAGCGCGCGGCCGTCGACGCGCACACCGTTACGGCTCCCCAAGTCGGCGAGCAGCAGATGGGCCTCTTCGACATAGAGGCGTGCGTGGCGACGCGAGACGTAGCGATCGGTGCTGATGCAGGCGTGCGCCTGCGCCTCGTCGCGGCCGATCGTGATCTCGCTCTCAAACGACCACGTCTTGCCATCGAGGGGCCCGTTCATCACTTCCAGCTGATACATGGACGCCGGAGGCTTCGCAGGCTACTTTCTCCCCTCCTGGAGGCGCTGGAGATGGAGCCGATGGACGTAGCGGACGATCAGCTCGCGCTGCGCGGCGTCGATGGCGGTGAAGGTGACGCCGTGAGCGTAGCGGCCCCGCGGGCTGTCGCGGTACGTGAGGACGACGCGGCCGCGCGCGTCGATGGACTCGCCGGAATCGGGAAGGGAGAAGCGCAGCGTGAGCGCCGCGTTGACGGGCAGACCCTCCTCCGTGACCAGCTTGACGCCGCCGCCGCTGATATCGTCGATCCGCCCCGGAAGCAGTCCGTGGCGTCCGTCCAGACTGTAGCGCGTGGAAATCGAGACCGTAGCCCGGAAGTACGCGCGCGTGTTCTGCCGTTGTGGACCCGTCTCCATCTATGGAAAAGAGTTTCGCAGAAACTCAGCGGCCCCTTTCGAGCAAGGCCTGGGCAGCGCCAAGCGCACCCAAGGCCGTATGCTCCGCCATGATCCCACCCTGGAGGTAGACATCATATGGGGGGCGGAGCGGCGCGTCGCAGGAGAGCTCGAGCGTGGCCCCTCCGATGAATGAGCCGCCCGCCATGACCACGCGGTCGACGTAGCCGGGAACCGAGCCGGGCTCGGGGGCGAAGCGCGCGTTGACGGGCATCGTGCGTTGGAGGCCGCGAGCGAAGGCCACCAGCTCCTGCTCGTCGCGCAGACGAATGCCCTGAATGATGTCGCGGCGCACGGCGCCGGGCGCGGGGTCCACCGCGTAGCCCAGGCGCGCGAAGAGTGCGGCCGCGAAGCGCAGGCCGCGCAACGCCTCACGCACGATCAGCGGCGCCTGGAAGAGACCTTGGAAGAAGAGCCGCCCCAACCCCAGCGTGGGGCCGAGGCGGTCACCCAGACCCGGAGCGTAGAGGCGCGTGGCGACGCGCTCGACGTAGCGGCTGCGCCCCACCACGTAGCCGCCGGTGGGCGCCAGACCGCCGCCGGGATTCTTGATCAGCGAGCCCAGGCAGAGATCGGCGCCCACGTGCGTGGGCTCGCGCTCTTCGACGAACTCGCCGTAGCAGTTGTCGACCAGGATCAACGTCTGCGGTGATGCGGCGCGCACGCCCTCGATCAGGCGCGCGCAGTCGTCGACGCTCAAGGACGGGCGTGGGGCATAGCCTCGCGAGCGCTGGACGAAGACCGCGCGCGTTGGTCGCGCGGCGAGCGCGCGCTGCAACGCTGCGATGTCGACGCCGCCATCGTCGCGCAGCGCCACCTCGTCGTAGCAGATACCCTCGCGGTTGACCAGTGAGGCGGGGTCCTGCGCGATCGCGTTGCGCAAGGTGTCGTAGGGGCGCCCGGCGGCGGAGAGGAGCCGCTCCCCCGGGGCCACCAGCGCAGCGATCGCGGCGACGATGGCGTGAGTGCCGCTGACGAGCGAGAGGCGCGCCAGCGCGCGCTCGGCGCCGAAGAGGGCCGCCAGGAGGCGTTCGTACGCATCGCGCGCCGCATCTCCGTAGCCGTAGCCGGTGGTGCCGGCGAGATCGGCATCCGTCAGATCCGCGCTCACGAAGGCACGCAGCATGCGCAGGCGTACAGCCGCGTCGCGTTCGATCTCGCCGGGAGGCGGCGTCGCCGAATCCTCGGCGGCCGCGCGCGCGGCCCAGACCAGCGCCGGGTGATAGGGCG
The DNA here is from genome assembly GCA_028869325.1 of bacterium. Taxonomy (GTDB): domain Bacteria; phylum Vulcanimicrobiota; class Vulcanimicrobiia; order Vulcanimicrobiales; family SCRA01; genus SCRA01. The sequence goes on from JAGWST010000204.1 coordinate 6,536, forward strand.
TCGTCGAATCGGCTAAGAGCACGGCTATGAACTCTCGCATGGGGTCTCCAGATGCCGCGCGTAGGTGCGCGCGAAGGGGAGATAGATCGCCGCGGCAACGGCGATGTTCAGCAGCGCCAGCAACACGGCCCGCCAATCGCCGCCGGTCACGAAGTACGCGTAGATCGGGGTGGGTATCGACGATGGCAGCCACAACACGGTCGGCGCCACCAGATGGAGCGCGGTAGCCGCGTAGGCGATCGCGGCGAGAACCAACGGCGTGAGCACGAACGGCACGGCCAAGGTCGGGTTGGCGATCACCGGCAAGCCGAACATCAACGGCTCGTTGGCGTTCACCAGCGAGGGCAGCAGCGCCGCCGCGGCGATCTTGCGCACGCGCGGGATGCGGCAGCGCAGGAGCTGAAACGGCAACGCGATGGTGGCTCCGGCACCGCCCGGAAAGACGAACGCGAAGAAGGCGATCGTCACGATGTGCGGCGGCGGAAGGCCATGCGCAAGGGCGTTACCGTTCTCTTGGACCAGGTGCAAGAAGACGGGGGTGACTACGGGTGCCACCAGCGCCGGGCCATGCACGCCCGCCATCCAGAGCAGCGTCTCGATCGTGACGATGATGAGCACGGCGGGGAGGTTGTCGCCTAAGCGCCCCAGGGGCGCCATCAGGCGCGCAAAGCCGGCGGCGAGCGAGATGTGCTCGGCGAAGAGCCCGAAGAAGACGGTGACGACGAGCAGCAGCGCCACGGCCGCGCCGATCACGCCGGCGCTGCGCGCGGCGGCACGTTGCGCGTGCACGACGATCAGCGCCACCAGCATGGCCAGAAAGAGCCCGCTGGAGCCCAACTGGGCCAGCTGCGCGATCCAGCCATTCCCCGGCGGCTGCGGAAGCGCCAGCCAGAAGCAGAGCAGCGCAGCGCCCAGGGCGCTCCAACGCGGCGTCCGCAGACGTTGCGCCAGCGCATAGCTGAGGATGGCCACCAGCGCCCATGACATCACGCCGAAGCCGGCTGGGAACGCCGCGTAGAAGCGCGTCCGAAAGTCGCTCCCCGGGGAGAGCACATAGAACGGCACCAGCGAGAGCAGGCCGATGAAGGCGAGCGGGATGCTGGTGCGTATCGCCGCGAGATTCGGCTCCTCACCGATCGCCCGCAGGAGCCCGAGCGTGCGCTCGATCTGCCTCAGCTGCGCAGCGCTCCCGAGCGGCGCGCGGCGTACTGCTGCGCGGCCTCGAGCAGCGCCGTGAAGAGCGCCCGCACGTCGGGAGCGCCGGGGTCGCCGCCGACAGCGGGCCGGCCCAGCTCCTCAGGGTGCCACTGGACGCCGAGATA
>JAGWST010000205.1 GCA_028869325.1 bacterium
GAACCCATCGAAGGCCGGACGCCGGCTTCTTCGCAGCGCTTGCCGAACGCGGTCGACGTGTACTGGCAGCCCCGGTCAGGATGATGGATGACATCCCTGGGCCTACGGCGATAAAGCGCCATGTCCAGAGCGTCGAGGACGAGTTGTGTACGCAAGTGTGTAGCCATGGCCCAGCCGACAACTCGTCGGCTGAACACATCCATCACGACGGCAAGGAACAGAACGCCCGCCAGGTTCGCGCCGCAATCACACGGCGGCCTTCAAGGCGAAGGTGGCTATCGCTGCCATCAAGGGCGATCGGACCGTCGCCGAGTTGGCCAAGCGCTTCGATATCCGTCCGAACGCGATTGTGCAATGGAAGATGCAGCTGCTGGAGAGGGCCACGGAAGCCTTTGAGGGCGGCCCGGCTCGGGACGCCGGTCCCGATATCAAGGAGTTGCATGCGAAGATCGGCCAACTCGCATTGGAGAACGATTTTTTAGAGCGCGCGCTCGGACGCATCGACGGGCCGAGCGGGAAGCGATGATCGACCGCGACCATGCCTTGCCGCTCTCGCGTCAGGCCGAGCTGCTGGAGCTCTCGCGCTGTTCGATCTACTACGCGCTGGCCCCGATCTCGGTGGATGATCTCGAGCTGATGCGCCAGATTGATTGTCTGCATCTCGACTACCCGTTTGCCGGCGCACGGATGCTGCGCGACATGCTGCGAGCCGAGGGCTACCGGGTCGGCCGACGGCACGTTGCATCGCTTATGCGGCTGATGGGGGTCGAGGCACCGGCAGACGCGTACGAGCTCTCGCAATCCCGAGCACCCGGTCTATCCCTATCTTCTCCAAAATCGCGTCATCGATCAACCCAACCTCGTCTGGGCAGCCGACATTTCCTACATTCCGATGCGCCGAGGCTTTCTCTATCTCTTTGCTGTGCTCGATTGGGCGACGCGCCGCGTTCAGGCCTGGCAACTCTCGAACAGTTTGACGACCGACTTCTGTATTGACGCAGTTGAGGAGGCGATTGCGCGATTCGGCTGCCCAGAGATCTTCAATACCGACCAGGGCTCGCAATTCACCGACCACGATGTCGTCGATCTTCTCAAGCGCATGGCGTTCAGATCAGCATGGACGGGAAAGGCGCTTGGCGGGACAACGTCTTCGTTGAACGGTTCTGGCGATCGATCAAGTACGAGGAGGTCTATCTGCGCGCTTATGAGACGACCAGCGAAGCGCGAGCTTCGATCGGGCGCTGTATCGCGTTCTACAACCAACGGCGGCCGCATTCCGCACTCGCCAGTCGAACGCCGGATGCGGTATACTTTGCACAGCCGACTCAAGAGGCGGCATAATCGGCTGAGTCATCACATAACCGGCCGATTTCGTGTCCAAAGTATCGGGGCCATCTCTCTTCGGGAGGGCTGAGGCCGGCGGGGGCGCGAAAGGGTGCGGTCCGATCATGAACAGCCAGACTCTGCGCCGCGCCTGGATCGAGTTCTTCGAATCCAAAGGCCACAAGCATCTCCCCGGAGCCACGCTCGTCCCCGAAGCGATGAGCACCACGCTCTTCACCATCGCGGGCATGGAGCCGTTCGTGCCCGTCTTCCTCGGCGAGGCGCCCGCGCCGTCGCCGCGCGTGGTGACGGTGCAGCGCTGCCTGCGCGTCGCGGGGGCCAAGAGCGATATCGAGAACGTCGGGCGGACCGGGCGCCACGGCACGTTCTTGGAGATGCTGGGCAACTTCAGCTTCGGCGACTACTACAAGCGCGAGGCCATCGGCTGGGCCTGGGAGTTCGTCACCGAGCGCCTGAAGCTCGAAAAGAGCAGGCTCTACGTCACGGTGCACACCTCGGACGACGAAGCGCAGGATATCTGGGAGCGGGAGATCGGCCTGCCCCCCGATCGCATCACGCGCTGGGATGAGGATAACTTCTGGACGATGGGTCCTACGGGCCCGTGCGGTCCGTGCTCGGAGATCTTCTACGATCTTGGCCCGGATGCGGCCAGTGGCCCCGGCGACGACGGCCCGAACAAGGGCGATCGGTTCTTGGAGATCTGGAATCTGGTCTTCCAGCAGTACAATCGCACGCCCGACGGCAAGCTGCACGAGCTTCCGAAGAAGTCGATCGACACGGGCGCGGGACTCGAGCGCGTCCTCAGCGCCGTCAGCGGCAAGCGCTCCATGTACGAGACCGATCTCTTCGAGGACATCGTCGCCGCGCAGCCGGCCGTGGGCCAGACCTCGCTCAGCAGCGACGAGCAGCTCGTTCGCCGGCGTATCATCGCCGATCACATCCGAGCGATCACCTTCTTGATCGCCGACGGCGTCTATCCGTCCAACACCGATCGCGGCTACGTGCTGCGCTTCCTGACGCGCCGCGCCATCCGCAACGGGCGCCTGCTGGGCTTCCCCGACGGCTTTCTCACCGAGCTGGTGCCCGCCGTCGTCACCTCGCTGGAAGACGGCTACGCGGAGCTGCCGGAGGCGCAGCCGCGCGTGATGGCGGCGCTGGCGCAAGAGGAGCAGCAGTTCGATCGCACGCTGGCGCGCGGCAGCGCGATGCTGGCGGAGGAGATCGCCGGTGCGAGGCGGGCCGGCAAGAGTGCGCTCTCCGGGCCGGTCGTCTTCACCCTCCACGATACGCATGGCTTCCCCGCCGAGCTCACGCGCGAGATCGCCGGCGAGCAAGGATTGGCCGTCGATATGGGCGGCTTCGAGCGGCTGATGGAGCAGCAGCGCGAGCGCGCCCGCGCCGATGCCTCGGCGAAGCGCGCGGTAGTGCAGGTCGGCGAGGGCGAGATCGCCTCGTACGAGTCGGAGTTCGTCGGCTACGGCGGCCTGGAGACCGACGGCAAGGTCGTCGCGATCGTCAAGGACGGTCAGCCCGCGCAGCTGCTGCAAGCCGGCGAGCGCGGCCAACTCGTGCTGGACGCGACGTCGTTCTACGCCGAGAAGGGCGGGCAGATCGGCGACCACGGCACGATCACCACAAACACGGCCTGCTTCGACGTCGAGGATACGCAGCTCGTGGGCGAGGCCATCGCACACAGCGGCGAGCTGCGCAGCGGCACGATCAAGCTCGGCCAGCGAGTACACACGGCCGTCTACC
>JAGWST010000206.1 GCA_028869325.1 bacterium
GTGAGACGCGCCCCCGCTTCGGCGGGGGCGCTTCGTTTTTTGTGAGGTAGTACGGATGGAGGTTCGGATCTTCGACACCACGCTGCGCGACGGGGAGCAGTCCCCGGGAGCCGCGATGCGCCCCAGCGACCGGCTTCGCATCGGGCGCGCGCTCGACCGCGCCGGCGTCGACGTCATCGAGGCCGGCTTTCCCGCGGCCTCGCCGGCGGTAGCCGCCTCCGTCGCGGAGATCGCGGCGGTAGTAAAGCGCGCGACCGTCGCCGCCCTGGCCCGCGCCCACGACGGGGACATCGCCGCGGCCTGGGATGCGATTCGCCGGGCGCGCAATCCGCGCATCCATACGTTCATCGCCACGAGCCCGATCCACATGGAGCACAAGCTGCGCATGGAACCGCGCCAGGTGCTGGCCGCGGTGAAGAACGCCGTCCGCGGTGCGCGCGCGCTCTGCCACGATGTCGAGTTCTCCGCCGAGGATGCCACGCGCAGCGATCGCGAGTTTCTGGTCGAGGTCTTTCAAACGGCGGTTGACAACGGGGCAACCACGCTGAACCTGCCCGACACCGTCGGCTTCACGCAACCCGACGAGTACCGCGACCTGATCGCCTTCCTGCGCCGGCGCGTGCGCGGCAGCGAGCGGGCGGTCTTCTCCGTCCACTGTCACAACGATCTGGGCTCCGCCGTGGCCAATACGCTGGCCGCCATCCGCGGCGGCGCGGGGCAAGTCGAGTGCACGATCAACGGCATCGGCGAGCGCGCGGGCAACTGCGCGCTCGAAGAGGTGCTGGCCGCGCTCTGCATCCGCCGCGACATCTACGACGTCGACGTGCGCGTGGAGATGCAGGCGATTCCCGCGCTATCGAAGATGGTGGCGCGCGCGACGGGCATGCCGCTGCAGAAGAACAAGGCCGTGGTGGGCGCCAACGCCTTCGCGCACGAATCGGGCATCCACCAAGACGGCGTGCTCAAGCACCGTGCGACCTACGAGGTCGTGCCGGCGGAGCTGCTGGGACGGCGCGCGGCGAACCTGCACTTGGGGCGCCAGTCCGGCCGCCACGCCATCCGCGTGCGCTTGGAGCGGCTCGGCTACTCGTTCGAGAAGCCCGAGCTGGACGCGTTCTACCGCTCCTTCCTCGAGATGGCGAACACCAAGCGCGAGATCACCGACGCCGATCTGCGAACCATCGCCGGCCGCATTCCGGCACCGCAGCTCGCGCAGATGGCCTAGCGCACCGGCAGGGGAGCGGTGGCGCCCGCGACAACATCGGCGCGTGGGACTGCTAACGGGGGTCCGCGTCGTCGATTTCTCGCGCATTTTGAGCGGGCCGTATCTCACGATGTCGCTCGGCGACCTTGGCGCCGACGTCGTCAAGATCGAGCAGCCGGTGCTGGGCGACGACACGCGCCACTGGGGGCCGCCGTTCTACGGTCAGGACAGCACCTACTACCTGGCGATCAACCGCAACAAGCGGTCGATCGCGATCGACCTGCGTGCGCCGGCCGGACGCGACCTGGCGCTGCGCCTAGTGCGCTGCGCCGATATCGTCGTCGAGAACTTCCGCCGCGGCGGAATGGAGAGGCTGGGTCTGGGCTATGAGGCGTTGCGCGCCGTCAAGCCAGATCTGGTGATGCTGCGCATCTCCGCCTTCGGCGAAACCGGGCCCGATCGCGACCTTCCCGGCTACGACTTGCTCGCGCAAGCGATGGGCGGCATCATGGGGCTCACCGGACACCCGGGCGAGGCACCGGTCAAGGCCGGCGTCGCGGTGGCCGATCTGGCGGCGGCGCTCTTTGGCTTGAGCGCCGTCCTCGCCGCCTTGATCCACCGCGATCGCACCGGCGAGGGGCAGTACATCACCACCTCGCTCTTCGAGACGCAGCTGGCACTGCACATCAACTGGGCGCAGAACTACTTCGCCAACGGCCGCGAGCCCAAGCCGTTGGGCTCCGCGCATCCCAACCTGGCACCCTACCAGGCCTTCGCCGCGACGGACGGCTACTTCGTGCTGGCGGTGGGCAACGACGCCCTCTTTCGCAAGTGCGCGCAGGCGCTCGGGCGGTCGGAGCTGGCCGGCGAGCAGCGCTTCGCCAGCAATGCGGCGCGCGTCGAGAACCGTGAGGCGTTGGCGGCCATCCTCGGCGAGATCTTCGCCACGGGCAGCCGCGAGCGCTGGTGCGCGGCGATGCATCGAGCCGGCGTTCCCGCAGGGCCCATTCAGTCGATCGCGCAGATCTACGCCTCCGCGCAGGTGGAGGCACTGGGTCAAGTGCAGACGGTCAGCCATCCTGTCGCCGGCGACCTTCCGCAGGTTGGCTTTCCCGCGCAGCTCTCCGGCCGGCAACCGGAGATTCGGCGCCATCCACCCCTACGCGGCGAACACACACGCGAGATCGCACGCGGGCCGGTTTGGACGATCGCGAGGTCGATCGCCTGACGGCGGAAGGCATCATCGAAGAGACGGCGCTCCGCTAGCGCCGCGCCGCTGTGACTCTCCGCGACGCGAGAAGGGAGCGCGGCGACCGCCATGTAACGAAGCAGCGGTGACCAGACCGCTCGATAACGTCACGGTCGTCGCCCTCGAGCAGGCGTTGGCCGCCCCCTTCGCAACGCGGCAGCTGGCCGATCTCGGCGCGCGCGTCATCAAGATCGAGCGGCCGGGAGAGGGCGATTTCGCCCGCCGCTACGATAGCGCCGTGCTCGGGCAGTCGGCCTACTTCGTCTGGGTCAACCGTTCGAAAGAGTCGCTTGCGCTCGATCTGAAGCAGCCGCAGGCGCAGCGCATCCTCGCCGAGCTGCTGACGCGCGCCGACGTCTTCGTGCAGAACCTCGCGCCGGGCGCCGTCGAGCGTCTGGGTTTCGGTGCCGAGGCGTTGCGCTCTCGCCACCCCAGGCTGATCACGTGCAACATCTCCGGTTACGGCAACGAGGGCCCCTACCGCGAGAAGAAGGCTTACGATCTGCTCGTGCAGGCGGAGAGCGGACTGATCTCCGTCACGGGGACGGAAGAGGAGATGGCCCGCCCGGGCATCTCCGTCGCCGATATCGCGGCCGGCATGTATGCGTTCTCCGGCATCCAGACGGCGTTGCTGCTGCGCAACCGCACGGGGCTGGGCACCAACGTCGAGGTCTCGCTCTTGGACGCGCTCGCGGAGTGGATGGGACACCCCATCTACACGCAGGCGTATGCTGGGCGGGCGCCGCGGCGCAGCGGCCCGCGCCATCCGACCATCGCTCCGTATGGTCCGGTGCACACCGGTGACGGCGGTACCATGCTGATCAGCGTCCAGAACGAGCGCGAATGGCGTAACCTCTGCAGCGGCGTCCTCGAGCGCCCGGATCTGGCCGACGACCAGCGCTACGATACCAACGAGCACCGCGTCGCCAACCGCCCCGCGCTCGAGGCGGAGATCGATGCCGTCGCGGCCGGGATGACGACGGCGGAGCTCGAGCGCCGACTCGATCGGCATGCCGTTGCGTTCGGTCGCATCCGCAGCATGGAGGAGGTGCTGGCACACCCGCAGCTGCGCGCACGCGACCGCTGGCGAACGGTGCAGACGCCGCGCGGCGAGGTTACCGCGCTGCGCCCGCCGGCCGGCATCGA
>JAGWST010000015.1 GCA_028869325.1 bacterium
CGGCAACCTCTTCCGGCTCCAGCTGGGGGATACCGGCCACCTGGCCGACCCCACCATCACCTCCGTCTGGCGCCTCTTTCTGGAGGCCGGCATGCTGCTGGCGCCGCTGCTCCTGCTGGTGGCCGTGGTCGGCGTGCTGGTGGGCGTGGTGGCCAATGTCGCGCAGGTGGGGCTGCTCATGAGCGGCCAGGTCCTGGTACCGCAGTTCTCGCGGGTCAACCCGCTCTCGGGGCTCCAGCGGCTTTTCTCGCGAACCGTGGCGGTCAATCTGCTCAAGCAGTCCATCAAGCTGCTGGCTGTAGGGGTCCTGGTGGGGGCCAGCCTCTACGGGCAGCTGGATCGCTTCATCATGGTGGGGCAGATGTCGCCGGAGGAGGTTTTGCGCTTCGTGGAGAGCCTGGCCTACGGCATCGGCTGGCGCTTCGGCCTGCTCCTGCTTCTGCTGGGTTTCGCCGATTATGCCTATCAGAGGTGGGAGTTCGAGCGCAACATCATGATGACCAAGCAGGAGGTCAGGGATGAGGCTCGACAGTCCGAGGGCGACCCCCTGGTCAAGGGCCGCATTCGGCAGAAGATGCGCGATAGCTCTCGCCGCAGGATGATGGCCGCCGTGCCCAAGGCGACCGTGGTCGTGACCAACCCCACGCACTTCGCCGTGGCGCTGACGTGGGACGAGATCAAGATGGACGCCCCCGTGGTCACCGCCAAGGGCGCCGACCTGTTGGCCAAACGCATCCGGGAGATCGCAGCGGAGAACGACGTACCGATCATGCAGAATCCGCCGTTGGCCCGCCAACTCTACGATAAGGTTCCGCTGGACCAGCCGATCCCGCCGCACCTCTACACGGCCGTGGCTGAGGTCATCGCCTTCGTCTACAAGCTCAAACGTAGGACAATCGCCTGATGGCGGCGCACGTGCAGACCCGGCCGCGGGGCGTTCTGGCGACGGTCACGGCCAATGCCCACTTCTTAGTGGCGGCGGCCGTGGTCATGCTGGTCATCCTGATGATCGTGCCGATCCCGCCGGCGCTGCTGGACGTCCTGCTCTCGTTCAACATCGGCACGGCGCTGCTGATCCTGCTGATCACCATGTACACGGAGAACGCGCTGAACTTCAGCGTCTTTCCGACTCTGCTCTTGGTGATCACCCTCTACCGGCTCTCGCTCAACATCACCGGCACACGCCTCATCTTGCTGCACGGATACGCCGGGCGGGTCATCGAGACGTTCGGCAACTTCGTGGTGGGCGGCAACTACGCCGTCGGCGTGGTCATCTTCGCGATCCTGATCGTCATCCAGTTCGTGGTCATCACCAACGGCGCGACGCGCGTGGCGGAGGTGGCCGCGCGCTTCACCCTGGACGCCATGCCCGGCAAGCAGCTGGCCATCGACGCCGACCTCAATGCGGGCTTGATCACCGAGGGGGAGGCCCGCCAGCGCCGTAAGGACGTGCAGCGACACGCGGATTTCTACGGCGCGATGGACGGCGCGTCGAAGTTCGTGCGCGGCGACGCGATCGCGGCGATCATCATCGTCTTCGTCAACATCATGGGCGGCTTCTTCATCGGCATCTTCCAGCAGCACATGGACATCGTGCAGGCGCTGCAGCGCTTCACGCTGCTGACCGTGGGGGAAGGCATCGTGACGCAGATTCCCGCGCTGCTGATCTCTACCGCCACCGGCATCATCGTCACGCGCGCCGCATCGGAGGGCAGCTTCGGCGACGAGCTCATCGGCCAGATCACCCAGCGCGCCCAGCCGCTGCTGATCGGCGCCGTTCTGCTGATTCTGATGGCGCTGCTGGGACTTCCGCCGGTCCCGATGCTGCTCATCGGCGGCCTCTTCTTTGTGGCCTATCGGGCCGTGCGCCAGCGCAAGCCGGGGACCGCTGTTCCGGGCGGCGCCTCGGCGGCCGGCGGCACGCTGCCGGCCGGGCAGGGTGTGGCCGCCGCGCCCAAGCCGGCGGAGAGCGTGGTGCCGCTGCTCTCGCTCGACCCCATGGAACTGGAGATCGGCTTCGGCTTGATCCCGCTGGTCGACGTCGAGCAGGGGGGCGATCTGCTCGAGCGCATCACGGCCATCCGCCGCCACGCCGCCCGCGAGCTAGGGATCGTGGTGCCGCCGATCCGCGTGCGCGACAACCTGCAGTTGAAGCCCAGCTCCTACGCCGTCAAGCTCTACGGCCTGGAGATCGCGCGCGGCGAGGTGATGATCGGACGCCTGCTGGCGATGAATCCGGGCACCGCCAGCGAGCCGGTGGAGGGTATCGCCACCGTGGAGCCCGCCTTCAACCTGCCGGCGCTGTGGATCGTGGAGTCCAATCGCGGCGCCGCCGAGATGGCCGGCTACACCGTGATCGACCCGACCAGCGTGGTGGCGACGCATCTCACGGAGATCATCAAGGGGCACGCCGCGGATCTGCTGGGACGCCAAGAGACCAGCGCCCTGCTCGATAACGTGAAGCAGCACTATCCGGTGGTGGTCGAGGAGCTGGTGCCACCGCTGCTCAGCGTCGGCGAGGTGCAGCGCGTGCTGCAGAACCTGTTACGCGAGCGCATCCCGATCCGCAACCTGCTGCTCATCCTGGAGGCGCTGGCCGACGGCGCGCGGCAGTCGAAAGATATCGACTATCTGGGTGAGCGCGTGCGCGCGGCGCTGGCGCGCCACATCTGCGCGGAGTACGCGGAGGAGGGGCTGCTCTCCGTGATCACCGTCGACCCGCGTCTGGAGTCTTTACTCAGCGAGGCGGTGCGCCGCGGCGAGGATGCTTACGCGGTGCTCGACCCCTCGACGATCGCGCGCATCTACACCTCGCTCACGGAGCAGATCCAGGCGGCCAATGCGGCCGGTATCCATCCGATCGTCCTCTGCTCGCCCTCCGTCCGCTTAGCGCTCAAGCGCCTCACCGAGCGCGCCGCGCCGCAACTGGTGGTGCTCTCCTATAGCGAGATCGTCCCCGGCTTGCGCGTGGAATCGATCGGTCAAATCTCGCTCGAAGCGCAGGCGGCGACGGGCGCTCGGTAAGGGAGGAATCTGCGGGGAAGCATGAAGCTGCTGGAAACGCTCGGGCTCAAGCGCAAGGCGCCGGCGAATATCAAATCGATGCTGCCGTCCGTGAACGGTTGGGTGGACCTGCACTGCATGGGGACGACGGCGTTCTCGGTCTGCGTCGAGGAGATCCACGCCGACTCGATCGTCACGTCGCGGCCCGACAAAGGCCAGGTGCGGCCGGGCTGCACGGGCACCTTCGTCTACACCAACGCGCAGGGCAAGTTCCGCTTTGCAAGCCGCTTCCTGGGGGAGGACGCGCGCGGCCGCCTGCGCTTTGCGATGCCCGGCAGCGTCACCAGTTTGGCCGCGGGGGGCAATCAACGCACGGCGGTGCGTCTGGATGCCACCGTCCAGGGCATGTGGCGGATGGCCGCCGGCGGCAAGGGCGTGGGGCCGCTTTCGCGCGCCACCATCCGCGACATCTCGATCGGCGGCCTGGCACTGATTCTCCCCTGCGAGCTGCGCAAAGGCCAGGAGGTGGAGGTCCAAGTTCCCCTTGGCCCCGGCACCGTGCTGCAGGTGGTCTGCGAGGTCCGGCGCGTGGAGGGCATCGAGCGCGCGGCGAAGTTCTCTCACGGCCTAAAATTCCGCGCGCTCTCTCAGGCGCAGGAGCGCCAGGTCAACGAGTTCATCCACCGCCGGCAGACGGATTTGCGTGCTCGCGGCCTGGCGTAAAGAGCCTGCACAGTGCGTAAAGTTCTCTAGATGCCGGGCCGATACAACACGGAGGAAGCCGCCGTTTGGCGCGGGGTGGGATCGATGCGAAGGGGCGATATGAGAATGCGTTCGGGCTCCCATGAACGGGTGCTTACGAACCGGCGCGAGTGCGTTGGAACCTTTCAAGGCGTGGGGTCCCCGCGAGCCAAGCGAGGCGACGTGGGATGGGAGCTAGTGGGATGAGCAAGAGGGTCCTCATCTGCGACGATGCCGTCGTCATGCGCATGATGATCAAGGGCATCCTCTCCAAGAGCGGGTTCGAGATCGTCGGTGAGGCGCAGAACGGCGCCGAGGCGGTGGACAAATACAAGGCACTGAATCCAGACCTCGTCACCATGGACATGGTGATGCCGGAGATGGACGGCATCACCGCGGTCAAGCAGATCATCTCCCACGACCCTGAGGCTAAGATCATCATGTGCACCTCCATGGGGCAGCAGGCTCTGGTGGTCGAGGCGATCCAGGCTGGGGCGAAATCGTTTATCACCAAGCCGTTCCAGCCGCCGAAGATCCTGGAGACCATCCACAAGGTGCTGACGTAGGAGGCCGCAGTCGATGTCACTCTCGCTCAATCTGAGCGAGCTGCAGAAGGACGCGCTCAAGGAGGTCGGCAACATCGGGGCCGGCCACGCGGCGACGGCCCTCTCGCAGCTCCTGAATACGACCATCAAGCTCACCGAGCCCCGCATCGACATTCTCAAGTTCCGCGACCTCTCCAATCGCGTGGGACACACCGACCGCATCGTGGCCGCGCTGCACATGTACGTCCGCGGAGAGGCGCCGGGGCAGATGCTGGTGCTCTTCGACCGCGAGAACGCACTGGAGTTCGTCAATGCGTTCATCAAGCGCATCGTCGGCAACATCCAGATCTTCGACTCGATCATCGACTCCACGCTCAAGGAGCTGGGCAACATTCTGGCCGGCTCGTACCTCACGGCGCTCATCCAGCTCACGGGGATCAATCTGCTGCCCTCCGTGCCGACGCTTTCATACGGCACGGTGCAGGCCGCGTTTCGCACCCTGATGTCGGTCTTGCCGGACCAGGACGTCTTCCTGGTGGAGAGCGATTTCATCGATCCGCGCACCACCGTCTCCGGCCAGTTCATCCTGATCCCTGAGACGGGCTCGCTCCAGCCGTTGCTGCAAGTGTTCGGAGTGGAGTAGCGTCGTGGCGCTCACATGAGTGAGGAGTTTTTCGACAGGGCCGAGTTCGTCCAGTACTTCAAGGACGAGACCGACGAGCTACTCCAGACCATCGACTCCGCCTTGCTGCGGTTGGAGGGCTACGTCGACGCGGATACGATCGACGCCGAGATCGTCAACGAGCTCTTCCGCGCCATGCACACCATCAAGGGCAGCTCGGGCATGCTCGGCTTCGCCGAGGTCCAGGCGCTGGCGCATTGCTTGGAGAGCATCTTCGACCTGCTGCGCAAGGACCGCATGCCGCTCTCGCAGCAGTCGATCGACCTGCTGTTCGAAGGGCGGGATATCCTCACGGCGATGATTCGCGCGCTGACCGGGGAGGCCATCGTCCCCGAAGGCGTCGACGGCTACATGGAGCGCCTGGAGTCGTTCAGCTCGCTCTACGAGGCCGCCGCCGCCATCGTTGCGGATGAAACCGGCGGCGAGGGCGAGGAGCGCGAGGAGCGCATGGACGCGACGGCAGAGGAGATCGAGGCTTTCGAGGCCGACGTCGCGCGTCTGCTCGACGGGCAGGCCGTGGAGACGCCGCTCGCCGCTCAGCCGGCGCGGCCGGAGAGCCGCCCGGAGCAGCGCCGCAATTTCTCGCGGACCATCCGCGTCGACATCGAGCGTCTGGATGCGCTGCTGAGCCTAGTCGGAGAGCTGGTGATCAACCGCACGCGCATCTCGGACATCGCGGCGACGCTGGGCGGCTCGATGGCGGAGTTCAAGGAGGGCGGAGTCCGTGCGCTGATCGAGCCGCTCTCGAAGGAGCTCGCCGACTCCGCCAGCCTGCTCGCGCGTACGACCAACGAGATCCAAGAGAGCATCATGAAGGTGCGCATGGTGCCGATCGGGCAGGTCTTCGAGCGTTTTCCGCGCATGGTGCGCGATCTCTCCAAGACGCGCAAGAAAGAGGTGCACCTGGAGATCCTCGGCGCCGAGACCGACCTCGACAAGACCGTGGTCGACGAGATCGGCGAGCCCTTGATGCACTTGATCCGCAACTGCGTCGATCACGGCATCGAAGAGCCCGAGGAGCGCGCCGCGGCGGGCAAGACGGAGACGGGAACGATTCGCCTCAGCGCCTACCATGAAGGCAATCAGATCATCATCGAGGTGGCGGACGACGGGCGCGGCATCAATCTGGCTCGCGTTCGCCAGAAAGCCGTCCGTCAGGGCATGATCTCGGAGCACGACAAGCTCACCGATCGCGAGATCATGGAGCTGATCTTCCAACCCGGCTTCTCCACGGCGGAGACGATCACCGACATCTCGGGCCGCGGCGTCGGGATGGACGTGGTGAAGAAGAACATCGCGCGCCTAAAGGGGATCTTCGACGTCGACTCCGTCGAGGGCTCCGGAACCACTTTCACCATCAA
>JAGWST010000207.1 GCA_028869325.1 bacterium
GCCGTCGCGCGCCGCCACGGCATTCTGCTGGCTGCGCAGGGCGAACTCGTCGGAGGCCTGGCGCGAGACGCCGTAGCGCTCGGCGAGATTCTCGGCGGTGATGGCCATCGGCATGTTGTTGTAAGAGTCGGTCAATCCGACCCACAGCGAGTCCTCGAGCTGGCCCTGGCCGAGCGAGAGCCCCCAGCGGGCACCGCGGATCACGTGCGGCGCCTGGCTCATCGACTCCGTTCCTCCGGCCAGCACGTAGCTGGCCTCGCCGAGCAACAGGTGGTGCGCGGCGCTGATGATCGCCTGCAAGCCGCTCCCGCAGAGACGGTTGAGCGTGAGCGCCGGCACACCGATCGGCAGGCCTGCACGCAGGCCGACGTGCCGGGCCAGGTAGATGGCATCGGCGCTGGTCTGCATCACGTTGCCGAAGACGACGTCGTCGATGCGCTCCGCCGGCACGCCGCTGCGGGCGATGGCGGCCTTGGCGGCGGCGACGCCCAGATCGGTGGCGCTCAACTCCTTGAGCACACCGCCGAAGTTGCCGAAGGGGGTGCGCGCCCCGGCCAGGATTACGATGTCGGTGTCACGGTACTGCATGGGCGGGCCTTCGCGGCGGGACACCGGCCTCCCTCATCGCAGAGGCGGGCCCCGGAAGCATCACCGTCGAAGGCCGCAGATCATGGCAGCGTCGGCCGGCAGAGTGCACACGTCCTTAGACATGGGCTCCCTTCCCATGTCGCAGCGCCACGCCTCCGTCGTCGCCGCCTTCGACCGCCTTCCCGTCGGGGGCGTCTTGGAGATCACCAGCGACAACGACCACAAGGCGTTGCGCGCGGAGCTGGTCACACGGCGTCCCGCCGAGTTCCTCTGGGACGCGCGTAACCTGGGCGGCCAGCACTGGGTGATCCACGTCGAGCGCGTCGACGCCAGCGTCGAGGATCTGCAGCACTTCCTCTCGCGCTGCGCGCCATTCGCCCAGGTCTTGCGCGAGGTGATCGCGCGCGTGGCGCAGGTTGCCACGGAGCGCACCTACCGGTCCGGAGAGACGATCTTCGACGAGGGCGAGCAGTGGGATTTTCTCGCCTTCGTGCGCACGGGCCGCGTGGTCTACACGCTGCTCTCGCGCGACGGCAAGATGCAGACGCTGCTGGAGCGCTTCTCCGGCGACGCGATCAACGAGACGCCTGTCTTCGACGGCGGCGCCACCCTCTACCGTTGCGAGGCCATGGTCGACACGTCGCTGGTGCTGATCCCGCGCGAAGAGGTGTTGCGCGCCTGCCGCCAGGATCCCGAGCTGGCGATCGCATTTCTCGTTGCCTCAAGCCAGGCGCGCCGCCGGTCGATCAGCACGATCGCCGACCTTTCGTTCGCCCATGTGCTGCAGCGCGTGGCAAAGTGGCTGCTGAACTACACGGGACCGGGCGAGGGGTTGACGCCCGGACTGCTGGGCGTGGAGCGGCTCTCACAGGCGCAGATCGCCGCCGCGGCGGGCACCGTGCGCGACATGGCGGCTCGCGCCCTCATCCGCCTGCGCGATGCGGGCGCCGTGGAGCTCGAGCGCGGACGGGTGAAGAAGCTCGACCGCGTCATCCTCGAGAGCTTCGTCAACAACATCGAGGGCACGGCCATCTAGGGCCACCCCGGTTCCTGGAAGTCTGTCTATGCGGCTTTGCGCCGCATCCCGCCGGTGAGCGCATTGAGGGCGTCGCCGAAGGTCGCGACGGGGATGACCTCGATGCCGCTGGTGTGCGCGATCTCGCGGTAGTTCTCGCGCGGACAGAGGAAGATCTTCGCCCCCGCGCGCTTGGCCGCGATCACCTTCTGTGCCGCGCCGTCGATGGGGCCGACGCCACCGTCGAAGTCCAGCGTTCCCGTGCCCGCTACCGAGACGCGGGCGATCGAGCGCCGCTCGAGGGCACTGTAGATGTCGAGCGCCATCATGAGGCCGCCGCTAGAGCCGGAGATACGCGCCAGCGGCCCACCGAACGAGACCGGCACCGGCAGCCGCGCCCGCTCGGGCTCCGCGGCGATCAGCACGCCGATGCGCGGCCCCTCGGTGGTCGTGATCGTCGGCACCGCGACGCCGCGGACGAGACCGTCGCGCTCGATGCGCAAGGCGACCGGCGGCCCGCCGACCGCGTGCCCGTTGACGACGGCGATCAGCCGCGCCAGCGAGTCGACCACCTGACCGTCGGCCGCCACCACGGAGTCGCCCGGCCGCAGCAGATCGCGGGCGCGGCTCTTCGCCGTCACGGCCACCACGCGCACCCGCGAGGGCGGCGTTGCCACATGGTACCCGGCGGCGCGTTCGGCGACCACAGCGGCCGCCTGTTGGCTCTCCGTCATGCTGCGCAGCATGATCTGCTGGTAGCGCTCGTACGAGACGCCGTCGGGCGTGAACTCGGAGCGCGGCACCAGACGATAGCCCGGTGCGAACTTCGAGAGCAGCCCCAGCGGAGAGGCGCGGTAGATGAGCACATCCGTGAGGTAGAGCGGATGGGGCGGGCCCGGATGCCCGGCGACCTCGATCGCGTCGCGCAGATCGACGGCATCTCCCGGCGCCATCACGTAGTACGGGACCGGCAGATAGAAGAGCGCCCCGAGCAGCGCGGCGATCCACAGCGCCGCTCGCCATGCGCTTATGCGAGGTCTAGACTTCAACCGACTCCATCTTCGCGGTGTCCTCGGCCACGCTGATCGGCGAGGTCGACTTGCCGCGCGGCTGCGCCTTGGCGCGCTCCCCCGCCTCGGGCGGCTCGCCGCTCCGCCGCACGCGCTCGGCGGCCAGCGCCTCCTGGCCCTTCTCCACCGAGCCGAGCGCTGCCGCCAGGCGCGCCTGCAGCTCGCCCAGGACCTGCGCGGCGTAGCGGTCGGCGCCCTCGCGGATGCGCGCCCCCTTCTCCTCGGCCTCGCGCAGGATGATCTCGGCGGTCGTCCGCGCCTGCTGCACGACCACCGAGGTGTCGACCAGGCTGGAGTGCTCGTTCGCGGCTTCCGCCACGATGCTCTGCGCGCGCTCCTGCGCCTCGCGCAACACGCGGTCTTTCTCTTTGGAGATCTGCCGCGCCCGCTCGACCTCCTCGGGAAGCGTAGCGCGCATCTTCTCCACGAACTCGATCAGGCGTTCCTCAGAGACGATGCGGTAGGAGAACGGAAGCCAGACTCCCTCCTTCACGTATGCTTCGAGCTTATCGATGACGCGGTAAATCGACATCTGCTGCACTTCCCCCTACGTAGCGTGAGTGAGCGACCGGCGGCGCATCTCCATCGTGCGCAAGACGACATCGGGCACGAATGCCGAGACATCTCCGCCGAGGAAGAAGACCTCCTTCACCAGGCTGGAGCTCACGAACGAGAACTCCGCGCTGGCCATCATGAACGCCGTATCGACGTCCTTCGAGAGGCTGCGGTTCATCAGGGCCGTAGACATCTCCGACTCGAAGTCGGAGACGACGCGCAAGCCCTTGACGATCAAATCGGCCTCGATCGCCTTGAGATAGTCGGCGAGCAGACCGCGAAAGTTGTCCACGCGCACATTGGGCAGATCGGCGACCGACTCCCGGAGCATCTGCTCGCGCTCTTCGAGCGTGAACATCGGCGCTCGCTTCTGCGGATTGACCACGACGGCGACGGTGAGGCGCGAAAAGACACGAGCGGCGCGCCGCACGATGTCCATGTGCCCGTTGGTTACGGGATCGAAACTCCCGGGGTAGACGGCGTGGAGCTCTTTCATGGCGCAGCAGGCTCCGGGCGCAGAAACGTGAGCGCGACCTCGCCATACACCTCACGCCGCTCGGCGGCGTAGCCGGACGGTGCGTCGACGGCGGCACGGCTGCTGTGTTCGAAGACCACCAGGCTCCTTTCATCCACGAGCCCGCGCTCGCGCAATCGGAGAAAGACGCGCTCGGGAACTCCAAGCGCGTACGGCGGGTCGGCGAAGACCAGATCGTAGCGCCCTGCCAAATGCTCGACGGCGCGCTCGGCGCGTGCCTGTACGACGCGCACGCGTCCGCGTTCGATGCCCAGCTCGCCGGCGCGCGCGGAGATCTGACTCGCCACGCGTGGCCGGCCTTCGACGAAGGTGACCTCGCTGGCACCTCGGGAGAGCGCCTCGAAGCCGATCGCCCCCGTGCCCGCGTAGAGATCGAGCACGCGAGCGGCGGCCGTGCGACTGCCCAGCATCGAGAAGAGCGCCTCCTTCACGCGGCCGGGAGTCGGCCGCACGCCGCGAGACTTCGGCCCCGCGATGCGTCGCCCCCCAAGGGTACCGCCGGTCAATCGCATCTTGGGGTGACCTCCTTATGGAGCAGCCCCTGCGGCCCCTTGTGGAGAACTCAAGCCGGCGTAGGGCGCCAGCTCGCTCAGCGCCCCGTCGTCGCCGAATGCCTCGCGCCACAGCCGGCGGGCACGCGCGAGCAGGGTGCGCCGGTCGCGCGCGATGATGCGCGCCACACCGCCCGCATCACCCTTCGCGGAGATCGAGCGCAGCACGTCGCAGTCGTGAATCTCGCCAAGCAGATCCTGGAGCGCCGCCAGCGTACGCTCCGCGCGCTCCGCCTCGGGCGGAAGGGCGCCGCGGTGGAGCTCCAAGGCGTAACGCAGGCGCTTGCACGCGATGCGCAGGTCGTGCAGCGCCTTGGCCTGGCCGCTGTCGATCGCCGGCGCCAGCACCAGCACCTCCGCCAAGCGCACGCGCACGATCTGCCGGCGCATCACGCTCGCGCTCGGCGCCGGCAGCAGAGCGAGCGGAATCCGTCTTCCCCTCACGTGTCCGCTCCTTCGCCCGGCAGCAGCAGGCAGCTCTCGATCGCCTCCAAGGCCCGTTTGCGCAGGCGCTCGCGGCGCTGGCGCAGGCGCCGCGTCATGCGCTCCAGATGCTCTCGCGTGGCGCCGCGCGCCGCGGCGCAGTAACGCTCGACACGCTCCAGCAGCACGTCGTTATCGCGCGCGGCGCCGGTTCGCCGGCCCAGCCGCTTGAGCGCGCGCAGCATCGGGCCGGCGTGGGGATATGCCTCGTGGAGATCCTCCAACGCCGCGCGCAGCCGCCGCGCACGCGTGCGCACGTGGTGGAGCGCCTCGACGTCGTCTGGATTGGCGAGCGCGGCGATCCGCCGCTCCTCGAAATCGCGCAGGCGCTGGCACACGAGCTCGTCGGCCCATCCCGCAAGCGGATGCGGCGCCTCTCCCATCATCCGGCCACGATGCGGCGCCCGCTCCGGCGATTCCTCGGCCAGCTCTTCGAGCGACCGAATCAGCAGCACGCGGCGCGGCAGCTCGCGCCGCTCCTCCTCGCTCGGCGCATGCTCCGGTACCCATACGGCAGGCAAGGCCGCGGCGCGCGCACCCAAGACGTCGATCTGCCAATCGTCGCCGACGTACGCCGTTCGTTCCGCGCGCGTCCCCAAACGGTCGAGCAACGCGGCGAAGGCTCCCGGCG
Source organism: bacterium (assembly GCA_028869325.1). Taxonomy (GTDB): domain Bacteria; phylum Vulcanimicrobiota; class Vulcanimicrobiia; order Vulcanimicrobiales; family SCRA01; genus SCRA01. The sequence goes on from JAGWST010000207.1 coordinate 5,429, forward strand.
CGGGCTTGCGCACGCCGATGCACTCGGAGACCAGGATCGGCAGGTGCGCCAGACCGACCGCGCGCGCCTTGGCCTCCTGCAGTGGGCTCCAACCGTTGGTTAAGATCGCCAGGGGCACGCCGCGGGCCTCCAGGCGCGCGATACCCGCCCGCATGCCCTCGAGCGGGCGCACCCAGGCCGGCGCCGCCGCCACGACCTCGGCGCGCCAACGCCGGCTCTCCGCGCGCGCCGCCTCAGGCGAGATGAACTGACCCAGCAGCGCGGCCACCGCCTCGTCGATGCTGCATGCACCCGCTCGCGCCTGCATGAGCAGCGCCTGCGCCCGTGCCTCCAGGTCGTCGTCCACCGCGATCCCCGAGCGCCGCGCCGCGGCCGCCGCGTAGCGGAGCATGAACCGCAGCTCCAGCTGCTGGTCGAATCCGAGCGTGTGGTCGAAGTCGAAGCCGATCGCGTCGACCTCGATCTCCGGCGAGAGCCTCACAGGCATGGCTTGCCGTCGATCATCCGCCGGGCTCCGCCCGGCCGCGCACCCCGCCCTACCACCTGCGCACGCTCCGCAACCTGTTAGGCCATGACCTCGAACCCCAAGCGCTCGAGCATCGCGAAGTCATCGCGATCGCTGCGGCCGCCGGTCGTGAGATAGTTGCCCAGCACCAAGCCGCTCGCGCCGCTGAACATCCCGAGGTCCTGCAATCCCTGCAACGTGATCTCGCGTCCGCCCGCGAAGCGGATCAACCCGCGTGGCATCGCCAAGCGGGCCATCGCCACGAAACGCAACGCCTCGATCGGTTCGACCAGCGAGCGATCTTGGAACGGCGTTCCCGGACGCGGATTGAGGAAGTTGATCGGCACCTCCTGAGGATCGAGCTCTTGCAGCGCGAGCAGGAAGTCGATACGATCCTGCGTCGTCTCCCCCATGCCGATGATTCCCCCGCAGCACAGCTCCAGGCCGTGGCGCCTCACGCGCAGGCAGGTCTCCCAGCGCTCTTCGAAGGTGTGCGTGGTGCAGATTTGCGGGAAGTAGCGGCGCGACGTCTCCAGGTTGTGGTTGACTTTGTCGACGCCCACCTGGACCAAGACCGGAAGCTGCTCCTCGCGCAGGATGCCCAGCGAGACGGCGACCTTGAGCGGCAGCTCCCGCTTGATGAGCGTCGTGGCCGTGGCAACGCGCTCGAGCAGCGAGCGCGAGGGCCCACGCACGGCGACGACCAAACAGAACTCCCCAGCACCGCGCCGATGGGCATCGCGCGCCGCCTCGAGAAAGCCTTCGATGCTGCTCAGTCCCTCCGGCTCCACGCCGGAGGCGTACCGCGCCGACTGCGAGCAGAAGTGGCAATCCTCGGAGCAACCGCCCTTCTTGGCGTTGTAGAGCACCTCGACGGCGACACCGTTCCCGCATGCCCGCGCGCGTACCGCGTTGGCAAGCGCCAGCAGCTCTGGCACGTCTTCGTGCGGCAGCACGGCCACTTCCGCCAGAAGCTCGCGATCCGCCGGCTGACCATCCTGGAGAACGCGCACGCGCGCACGCGTGAGAACGTCCTGAGCGATCATGGCGCCGTCACCTCGAGCCCTAGATGGCCGAGCAACCGGCGGTGCGCACGTTCGACGCTCGCGTTGGACAAGGCGAACCCCTCTCAGCGGGATGGTGTGGGCAGAGAGTTGGCAATCGCGCCGGCGAAGCCTGCGAACGCGGTGGCTCCCGCTTGCACGCTGCACGCCTCATCGCGATCAAATGGAGAAAACGCCAGCACCGGCAGCTCGC
>JAGWST010000016.1 GCA_028869325.1 bacterium
CGCCGGCCCGGGGAAGACCTGGTCGAAAAGCAGAACGCTGAGCAAGGCCTCATGCCCGTCATCGAGGACGAGGCGGCGCTCTACGGCTACATCGCCGAAAACCGGCACATGGTGCAGGCCTTCTTGAACGGCCGCACGCCCGACGAGAGCAGCGCGATCACGAAGACGAAGAGGATCAGGATCGCGCCCGAGTAGACGATGATCTGAATCATCGCCAAGAACTCGCCGGAGAGCGTGAGATAGAAGACGGCCAGGGCCGCGAAGTTCAGCAGCAGCGCGACGACGCTGTGGACGGGGTTCTTCGCGCTCACGACGGCGACGGCCGACGCGATCAAGACCAGCGCCAAGACGACGAAGCCGGCCACGCTACTCGCCCCCCTTGCGCGTGCGCGGCCCTCGCAGCAGCTCGCCGCCCGCGGAGGTGGGCATATAGGTCTTGCCCTTGGAGGTCAGGATCTCGCCGCCGCGCCAGGTCGCACCGTAGCCCTTCTGCGGGTCGACCGTCGACTTCTCGCGCGCGACCTCGCCGAGATCGCCGGGGATTCCGCCTGGGCGCTCGTCGGCCGCCTGGCCCACGCCGGCCTCCGCCGGCACCAGCAGGCGCGTCTTGTCGTAGATGAAGGCGCTGCGGCGATAGTCGGCCATCTCGAAGCGCGGCGTTAGCGTGATGGCGTCGGTTGGACACGCCTCCTCGCACATGCCGCAGAAGATGCAGCGCAGCTCGTCGATCTCGTAGCGGAAGGCGTAGCGTTCGCCCGGCGACTTGCGATCGTCCGGCGTGTTCTCCGCGCCGACCACGGTGATGGCGTTGGCGGGACAGGCGATCTGGCAGAGCTCGCAGCCGATGCAGCGCTCCTTGCCGTCGGCGTAGCGGCGCAGCTCGTGAAGGCCGTGGAAGCGCGGCGCATGCGCGCGCTTGACGAACGGGTAGTCGATCGTCGCCTTCCGCCTGAGCATGAAGCCGAAGGTCGTGGCGAGCCCCTTGAAGATCGCGCCGATGTTCATGTCAGCCTTCCCAGCTTTCCTAGTACCAGAGCGCCACGACGATCGCCGTGACCAGCAGGTTCAGCGTCGCTAGCGGTAGCAGCACCTTCCAGCCGAACGCCATCAGCCGGTCGTAGCGCAGACGCGGCAGCGTACCCCGCAGCCAAATGTAGAAGAAGAGAAACGCGAAGACCTTGATCACGAAGTAGAGCAGGCCAAGCCACGGATGCCCCGCCGCGCCCGGCCCGCCCCATCCGCCCAAGAAGAGCAGCGTGGCCAGGCACGAGACCGTGATCATATTGATGTACTCGGCGATAAAGAAGAGCCCGAAGCGCAGGCCGGAGTACTCGGTGTGGAAGCCGGCCACCAGCTCCGACTCCGCCTCCACCAGGTCGAAGGGGACGCGGTTGGTCTCGGCGACCGCCGTGATGATGTAGATGAGGAAGCCGACGAACTGCGGCACGATGAACCATAGCCGCGACTGCGCATCGACGATCCCGGAGAGCGAGGTGGTGCTGGCCTGCAGCACGACGCCGATGACGGAGAGCGTCATCGCCAGCTCGTAGCTGATCATCTGCGCCGTCGCGCGCACGCTTCCCAACAACGGATACTTCGAGCCCGACGCCCAGCCGGCCAGCGAGATACCGTAGACGCCCATCGAGGTGATCGCGAAGACGAAGAGGATCCCGGCATTGACGTTGGCGATCGACCACGGCCCGTGCTCGCCCTGCGAGAACGGGATTACCGCGTAGGCCACCAGCGCGGCGAAGACGGAGATGAACGGCGCCGCCTTGTAGATGATGGGATCGGCGGTATTGGGAGTCAGGTCCTCCTTGAGGATCATCTTGACGGCATCGGCGGCCGGCTGCAGCAGCCCCCAGGGTCCAACTTTGTTGGGCCCGACGCGCAGCTGCATGTAGCCCAGCACCTTGCGCTCCGCCAGCATCGTATACGCGAAGAGCGTGATGACGATGATCAGGAGCACGAGGCTCTTGATCACGACCAGTAGCCAGAGCGGCACCGCTTCGATCATGCTCCCTTCGCCCCCGCAAGCGCCGTTGCGCGCTCGCCTTTGCTCACCAGTCTCAAGCCCGCGCGCACACCTCCGACCCCGCCGGAGATCGCGTTGGCGGGAGCCTCCGGCAGCTCCGCGATCACGCCGACGTATCCGGCCGGGACGCGCTCGCCGGTCTCTACCTCCAGGCCGCCGAGCGCGCCGTGCGCGTTGCGCAGCTCGACCACGTCGCCGTCGTCGAGGCCCAGACGCTCGGCGTCTCCGCGATTGACGAAGGCCGTCGCGCGCGGGCGCAGGGCCGCCAGCGCATCATCGTGCGCCGAGGTCCCGCCGCCGGCGTAGAGTCTGGGCAGCGCGCAGACCACGAACTCGCCCTCGCCGCCGCCCACGGCCGCGTCGACCGCGAAGGCAGCGGCGCTAGGCGCCAGCGAGCGCTGCGCCGCGGCCCCCGGCAGTGTCGCCGCCGCCTGCTCCAGCTCGCTCTCGTCAGGGATCGCGACGCCGGCCGCATCGGCCAGCAGGAAGAGGATCTCACGGTCGCTGAGCGGCTCGCCGTTCTGCGGCTGGCTGGCCACCTGGACTCGCTTCACCGTGCCGTCGAGGGCCGTGGTATGGCCCGCCTTCTCGTAGCCGGAGCGGACGGGGAGCGCCACATGACTGCGCAACGCCGTGCCCGTCATGAAGAGATCCGCGCTCACCAGGAACGGCAGGCGCTCCAGCGCCGCGCGCACGAGCGCACCGTCGGGATACGAGAGCAGCGGATTGGCGCCGAAGACGAGCAACGCCTTGAGCTCGCCACGCGCCGCCGCCCGCAGCATCCCCTCTGTCGTGAGCCCCCTCTGCGCAGCCGGTGCATAGCCCGGTGCGAAGGCTGGGTGCATGCCCATCGCCTCCGCGCCGCGCGCGTTCGGCGCGTGTCCGACCACCAGCACCCCAGCGTGCTTATCGCGCTCGCGCAGCGCGTCGATCAGGCGCTCCACGGCGGCGGCTACGGCGGCGTGCTTACCGTCCCAGATCAACACGATGCGCTCGCCGCTGCGCAGCAGACGCGCCAGGGCCACCGCCGGCGCCTCGCCGGCGCTCTTGGGGGCATCCTCCTCATGGCGCACGTTGGCGGCGGCCTCGTTCAGCACCGCCGCGGCGTCGCCACCGGCGGCGAAGTGACGGAAGTAGAGCGGCCAGCTCGGCTTCGCGTCACCGACGTACGCCAGCTGCGCCGCGTGATGCTGCACGGCGTAGCGCACGCGCAAGTCGAGCACCGGCGCCTGCTCGACGCTGTCGGCACCGACCTCCAGAATGACATCCGCGTTGTCCAGATCGCGGATCTCGGCCGCCAGACGCCCGGGATTGGCCGTCAGCTCGCCGTGCGTGCGATAGTCGAGGTTGGCGGAGCCCAGCCCTCGCACCAGGTGCTGCAGCAGGTAGGCCTCCTCGTTGGTGAGGCGCCCGCCGCCAATCGCGCCGATCGACTGCGGCCCGAAGGCCGCGACGGCATCCTTCAGCGTCTTGGCGACCAGCTCGATGGCGTCGCTCCACGCCAGATCGACCCACTGGTCCTCTCCGGAGCGAACCATCGGTTGCGCCAGCCGCCGGCGGTCGGTGAGGAATCCGACGTTGTAGCGCCCGCGGTCGCAGAGCCAGTCTCCGGCCGGGTCCTGATGCGGGTCGGCGCTGACGTGGTCGAAGCGCGTGCGCAGCAGCACGTCGAAGCGCGAATCGGCGAACGTCGAGCAGCCGACCGGGCACTGCGTGCAGGTGGTGAGCGTCGGCTTGACGTCCCA
>JAGWST010000017.1 GCA_028869325.1 bacterium
GGCCGGAGCGGCGCCGCAGCCGAGGTGACCGAGCGCGCAGGAGCGCGCGCGAGGGAACGTCTCCCGAAGCGGGATGCCCTACGCCGCTTTCAGGCGATCGAGACTAAACTGAGCAGCGGGTGCGCCGATACTCCAAGTGTATGCGGCTGGACTGCCCTCGTGGCGGAAGCCGTCCGGAATCCGAATGATCGAGGATTCCGCTTTGGTGACTTTCGTCATGGGGAGGGTTGCAGCGCGTGATACGCGGGCTCTACTCGGCAGCAAGCGGCATGCTGGTGGCTCAGGCGTTGGTGGACACCACCGCGAACAACCTGGCAAACGTCGACACCAGCGGCTTCAAGAAGACGGTGCTCCAAATCCAATCGGCGCAGTCGCTGGATCTCTATCGCTTCCAGATGGAGCCGGGCGGCACTCCCGGCAGGGCCGTGCACGGCGTACCCTCGCGGAGCGCGATCGGCGCCCTGGGGATGGGCGCGCAGGTGTACGACACGCCGGCCACCTTCGGCCAAGGCGCGCTGGAGCAGACGAACAACCCCCTCGATCTGGCCCTGGTCGGCGGCGGATTCTTTCGCGTCGCGACGCCGGCCGGCATCCGTTACACGCGCGACGGCGGGTTCGTCCGCAACCCGCAGGGCGAGCTGGTGACGAAGCTCGGCCAGCCGGTGCTCGGGACCGACGGGCAGCCGATCGCGTTGGCGCAGGGTCCCTTCAGCGTCGACGGCGACGGCACGGTCCGCCAGCAAGGTGCCTCCGCCGGTCAGCTCTCCATCGTGCGCTTCGCGAATCTGCGCTACCTGCGCCCGCAGGGCGGCGGCCTCTTCGTGGACGAGGGCGCCGGCCCCGCGCAAGATACCACCAGCAGCGTTCAGCAAGGCTACCTCGAGAGATCGACGGTCAACGTCGTGCGCTCGATGGTCGATCTCATCTCCGCCGAGCGATTCTTCGATGCCAACAGCAAGGCGGTGCAGCTCGAGGATCAAGCGTTGGGTCAGTCCGTGCAAACGGTCGGCGCCGCGCAGTAACGTACGTCGAATCCCAACGCCAGAGAGGAATCAGCACAGACCATGATGCGAGCGCTCTACACCGCGGCCACCGGGATGATTGCCCAGCAGTTCAACATGGACACCATCTCGAACAACTTGGCCAACATCAACACCACCGGCTTCAAGGGCAATCAAGCGCGCTTTCAAGACTTGATCTACGAAACGCTGCGCGCGCCCGGCTCGCCGGTGGGCGGATCGGTCGTGCCGACCGGCGAGGACGTCGGCCTAGGCGTCAAAGTCGCTTCGTCCGAGAAGACCTTCACGCAAGGCTCGCTGCAACAGACGAGCAATCCGCTCGACGTCGCGATCGAGGGCGACGGCTTCTTCCAGGTGACGACGCCCGACGGCACCGCCGCATACACGCGCGACGGCTCGTTCAAACGCGATCAGAACGGAACGCTGGTCACCTCGGACGGCTACATCCTCTCGCCGCAGATCACCGTTCCGCAGAACGCCACGCAGGTTTCGATCGGCGCCGACGGCACGGTGACGGCGCTGATCCCCGGTTCGCAGCAGCCGCAGACGCTGGGGCAGGTCACGTTGGTGCGCTTCACCAACGCCGCCGGCCTCTCGCCCAGCGGCAAGAACCTGTTCAGGCAGACCGGCGCCTCCGGCGCGCCGGTGATCAGCCAGCCGGGGATCAACGGTGCCGGCACGCTGCAACAGGGCTTTCTGGAGAACTCGAACGTTCAGGTCGTCAACCAGATCGTCAATATGATCGTCGCGCAGCGGGCCTACGAGGCGAACTCCAAAGCCATCGCCACCAGCGATCAGATGCTCAGCACCGCCGTCTCCATGGTCCGGTGATCAGATGATCCGCCGTCTGCTCTGCACACTCTCGATCGCGATCTGGGCGCTGCCCCTCCCCGCCGCCGCGGCCGGGATGCAGCGTCTGGACGGCTCGCGGGTCGCGGCGCTGGCGGCGCGTGTCGCGCGGCAGACGGCCGGCGCCCCCGACCGCGAGCTGGATGCGGTCGCCTCCGTGCCCGACATGGAGATCCCCTCCGGCACGGTCAGCCTGGCCAGCGGCCCGCGTCCTCGTCCGACGGCCACCTACGTCTCCATCCCCGTCGTGGTCTCCGTGAACGGGCAGGCCGTCCGGACGGTCTACGTGGGTTATCGCATCACCACGTACCTCCAAGTCCCGGTAGCCGCCCGCAATCTGGCCGCGGGCAGCGTCCTCAAAGCGGACGATCTGGAGATGAAGCGGCTCCCCGCCATGGGGCGCATCCCTGCTTCGGCCGATGAATTACTAGGGCGGCGGACGCTGGCCTCGGTGCCCGCGGGCACGCCGGTCTTTCCGGAGATGACGGCGGCGGTTCCCCTGGTGCGGGCGGGGCAGCCGTGCTTGCTGGTGGTGACCGACGACGGCGTTCGTGTCACGGCGGAGGCGATCTCGCGCCAGGACGGCGTTCTCGGGCAGACGGTCGCGGTCTACGTCGAGCAGACCAAGCGCGCGGTGAGCGCGATCGTCAGCGGTAAGGGGCGTGTGGAGTTCGATTTGGATCCGAGCGGAGGTCAGGATGTTGCATCGGGTTCGTGAGATCGCGGCGGCGATGGCGCTGGCTGCGCTGGCATGCTCGGGTGCGGCCCCGGCCCATGCCGACACGCTCTATCAGGCTGCTGCGCCGGCGGGGCCGGCCCGTCCACTCGATCTGTTCAGCGACCATCGGGCGCGCGTCGTCGGCGATCTGGTGACGGTGGTCTTCAACTTTGCCGTGACCAGCAACTCGACGCAGGCCAACAGCAGCAAGAAGGACTACGCGCTCAATCTCGGCCCGGGCTTGGGCAACCTGGCGCTGGGCCCGTTGCGCTTCGCCACCGGAATGAGCGGCAACACCGGCACCAACATCGCCGA
>JAGWST010000018.1 GCA_028869325.1 bacterium
CGAGGCGGCGCGCGAGCTGCTGGCGCTGGTAGGACTGGCGGGCTTCGAGGAGTATCTGCCGCGCGAGCTCTCCGGTGGCATGCGTCAGCGCGTGGCCATCTGCCGCGCGCTGCTGCTGGACCCGCCGTTGGTCTTGATGGACGAGCCGTTCGCGGCATTGGATGCACTGACGCGCGAGCAGGTGGCGCTGGACTTTGCCGACATCTGGCTGAAGAAGCGTAAGACCGTCCTCTTTATCACGCACAGCATATCCGAGGCGGTCTTTCTGGCGGACCGCGTGTTGGTGATGACGCCGCGGCCGGGTCGAATCGACCTGGAACTGCGCATCGAGTTGCCGCATCCGCGCTCGCTGGACGTTCGCGAGATGCCGGCGTTCGCCGATTACGCGGCGCGGGTCCGGCGTTGCTTCGAGGCGAACGGGGTGCTTCACTCGCGTGGCCGCTGAACGAGCCGCCGGCGTGGACGCCGTGACCCATCTTCGGCGAGCCCTCGCGCCCGTCGTGGCGCTGGCCGCCTTCTTCGTGCTCTGGCAACTGATCACGGCGACGTTCCGCGTGAATCCGGCGATCCTGCCGGCGCCGTCGAGCATCTTCACGAACATCGTCCATCAACGTGCGCTGCTGGCGCAGTACGTGGAGCCGACCGCGATCGAGATTTTGCTGGGCTTCACCTTGGCGATCGCGGTGGGCGTGCCGATCGGAGCATTGATCGTCTTCTCGCCGGTTGCCCATCGCGCGTTCTACCCGTTGATCGTCGCCTCGCAGATGGTGCCGAAGGTCGCGATCGCGCCGCTCTTCGTGGTCTGGGTCGGCGTCGGGCTCCCCTCGAAGGTGCTATTGGCCTTCCTGATCTCGTTCTTTCCGGTAGTCGTCTCGACGGGAGCGGGCCTGGCCGCCGTGGATCCGGACATGCTACGGCTCTTCCGCTCGATGGGGGCGAGCCCACTGCGGACGTTCGTCAAGTTGCGGCTGCCCGTAGCGCTACCCAGCCTCTTTGCCGGCCTGAAGGTGGCGATGAGCCTCTCGGTGGTGGGCGCGATCGTGGGCGAATTCGTCGCCGCCAATACCGGGCTGGGCTACTATCTCCTCTTCGCGAACGGACAGCTTGACACCGTCGGCGTCTACTCGGCGCTCTTCGTGCTGACGCTGCTGGGCGTGCTGCTCTACTTCGCCGTGGAGCTGGTCGAGCGCGCAGTCGTGCCCTCGGCATTTCGCAAAGGCGAGGACGAGCCGGGCGTCACGCTCTAGCGAGCTCGATTCGCCGGAGGCCGGACATCAGGTCGTCGAAGTTCATGACCGGCGAGAACTCGACCGTGGCGTTCACACCCGCGAAGAACGGCTCGCTGATCGACGGTATCTCCGAGGAGTCCTTCAGATCGAAGACGATGAGCGCCGTCCGCTTGCCGCCAGAGGGGAGAAAGTAGGTCGCCTCGGGCTTCAGCCGTTCGATCGTCGACTGGATGGCCTTTGGAAGGCTGCCGTCGCGCAGGGCCCGGCTGCCCGGCTCCGCGTCGATGGTGATCTTGAGCAGCGTGCGCATACCTGGTCTCCTCTCGTCGGAGATGCCAGCCCGGCGTGGTGCGAAGTCTCCCCTCACTCTACCATTCGCGCGGCGCGACTGCGTGGTGCAATCGGGCTAGGACCGGGCGAACGTGCGCGAACGTGGGAATATTATAATCCCTAATATCCGTGAAGAGACCAGCGATCGTCCGCCCAATCTCTCGAGGAGCACGCAGATCCGCGCCGCCCAGCCTGCTGTTTGCGCCGTTCGTCGCGGCGGCGTTGCTCCTCTCTCCCGCGCCCGGCCGAGCGGCACAGCAACGAGCGATCGATGCGATGCTGGCCTCTACCGTCATCGTCCACGGTGACTTTGCCGAGGCCACCGCAGACAGCGACGCCGGCTTGAGGGACAAGGACTACTGCTCCGGCGTGGTGGTCTCGCAGAACGGCACACAGCTGGTCGTTGCGACGGCGCGGCACTGCACCACGTTCACGCACGACGGCATTACGTTGCAGTCGCGCGCCACGGTCGATGCGAAGCCCACCTACGTCAAGTTCCACGACGGCGACCGCGGTGCCGTCGATCGCGTGGTGGACTCATCGACGGACGATCTGGCCCTCCTCTACGTGACGGCGCACCATGCGCACCCCGCGGCGGAACGCGAGACAGCCGTGGCGTTGGACGAGCAGCTCTATATCTTGGGCGCGCCCTTTGGATATCCGTGGACGATATCGGAGGGCTACGCGGCGCAGGGCGAGAGCGAGAACGCCGCGCTCTTGCTGCGTTCCGCAGCGAGGCATCCCGATCGCGCGATGGATCCTCGTTTCAAGGAAGGCCTCATGCTGGTCTGCAGCGGGTGCGGCCCTGGCGACTCGGGGGCGGGAGCGTGGAACGCGAGCGGCCGGCTCGTGGGAATAGAGGTCGCCGCCGCCGGCAACTATTCGCTGATGGTGCCGGTGCGACGTGTCTACGCACTGCTGGCGGGGCTTGTCGCGCCGGAGGAGCCGAGGAACTCGATGATCGATACGCCCGGCGCAGTCGAGTGGGTGGAGGAGTGAGCCACTGAGCGCCGCGCGCGCGGCGGGGCGCGGCACGCGCCGGGGCGAATGCGTCGGGTCATGCGCGTCTATCTGGCCACCGGAAACGCGGGAAAGCTGCGGGAGTTCCGCTCGCTTCTCGACGGCGCCGCAGAGGTGGTCTTCCCCGCGACCTACACCTCGCCGGAGGAGAGTGAGCATTCGTACGAGGGCAATGCCGCGATCAAGGCGCGGGCGCTAGTCGAACGGCTTCGCAGCACCGAGCCCGATGCGTTCGTGCTCGCCGACGACTCGGGCTTGGAGGTAGAGGCGCTGGGCGGCGCACCGGGTGTTCTCTCGGCGCGCTATGGCGGGGAGGGGCTCTCCTGGAGCGCGCGCCGCGCGGTCCTGCTGCGCGCGCTTGCCGATGTGCCGGAGGCCCGGCGCAGGGCGCGCTTCATCGATGTCTTACATCTCGAACGGCCGTCGGGTCGGCCGTTCGTCATTAGGGGCGAGGTCGAGGGGCTGATCCCGCTCCAGGAGCGCGGCGACGGCGGGTTCTCGTACGATGCGGTGTTCTACTACCCGCCGCTACGGAAGACGTTCGCCGAGCTCTCGGAGGAAGAGAAGAACCGCGTATCTCATCGCGCTCTCGCCGTGCGCGGCCTGCTCGAGGCGCTCCATTCGTGAATCTGGCGGAGATCCGCATGGAGCGCTCCGAACCGGCTGCGCTCATGGCGGCCGCGCGCGCCGTCGGCATGAGGGGCCAGCAGGAGTGGCTCGAGCACCTTGCGGCTGGTCCCGACGGCGCGGCCATCGTTGCCTCGCGCGAGGGCGACGCGCTGGGGTTTGCGCTCGGCTATCGTCGCGATGAGGCTTGGATTCTGGCGCACCTGGCTGTGCGAGAGGGACTGCGCGGTGAGGGACTCGGCGGGGCGCTCTTGGCGGCGGCGATCGCCCCCTTCGAGACCCTATCCCGGACGGCGATCGTGCCGGCGGGGAGCAAAGATGCCCTCTCGCTCGTCGCGCGCCGGGCGATGGTTCCGCAGGGAGCGCTCCTTGAACTCGCTGGACCGATACCGGGTGAGCGGGAGCTGGCGGAGATCGCGGCGGGTGAGTACCGTTTCGAGACGACGCCGCTCATCGGCAAGGGTGCGGGCCCACTCGCGGCGTTGAACGCGCTCGATCGCGAGATACGCGGTGTGGTCCGCTCGCAGGACCATGCATGGTTTGCCGACCGGGCATCCGGCGTCACCTTTGCCCTGGGCGGCGAGCTGGTCGGCTACGGGTACGCATGGCCGGACGGCACCATCGGACCCATCGCCGCGACCTCTCCTACATACTTGCCCCAGATGATCGCGTACATGCTGCACCTTGCGACCGGGGCGCACCGGGCCTCCTGGGCTCGGCTGCTCGTCCCCGGGACCTGCGGGAGAGCCCTTCGCTTGCTCCTGCGCGTTGGACTGCGCATCGAAGAGGAGTGGTGGTGGTGCGCCGAGGCCGCGCCGGACCTTGCGCGCTATCTTGCATTCAGGCCCGAGGCGCCCTGATGGTGTGGAATCGCTCGCCTGTGCTATACTGCTCATCGTTGCCGGGGCGTAGCTCAGCTTGGTAGAGCGCGTGCTTTGGGAGCACGAAGTCGCAGGTTCAAATCCTGTCGCCCCGACCAGATGGAGGAACGTGGGACGCGCGCCCGGTGAGACTCGAACTCACAACCCCGCGCTTAGAAGGCGCGTGCTCTCTCCGGTTGAGCTACGGGCGCATGTTCCGCGTTATCATAGCCGACCACGCTGCGCGGGGCAACTCCGAGGACGCCGATGATCGTTGACCTCGGGGCGCTTGCTCGTAACGCCGATGCCTGGCGCGCCTTCTCTGGCGGCCGCCGGATCTACGCCGTCGTCAAGGCCGACGCCTACGGGATCGGCACGGATCGCGCCGTGCGAGCGCTCGACCAACACGTGGATGGCTGGTGTGTGACCAGCCTCGAGGAGGGGCGCGCCGTACGCCGCGCCTCCGGCAGACGCATCATCTGCATCGCGGCGCTGCCCGAGGAGCACGTGGCTCCCGCCGTCGCACTGGGCATGGAGATCTCGCTGGCGTCGGCAAGAGACGTACGCCTGTTGGAGCGCGTCGCCGCGGAGGCCGGCCGGCGCGTCACGGCGCAGCTTGCCGTGCGCAGCGTCGCCGGTTGGATCGGCGTTGCGCCACACGAGGCTGGATCTCTCGCGCGAGAGATCGTCGCATCGCGGGGCATCGCAGTCGACGAAGCGTGGACCCATCTCTCCGGAGAGGCGGAGTCGCAGCAGCAGCTCGCTGCATTCCAAGCGGCTATCCAGCTCGCGCGGTCGGCAGGGCTCGAGCTTCCGGCGCATCACGTGGCATCCACCGCGCCGGCGATCTGGCTAGCGGGAGCTATGCCCGGCAGCGCGCTGCGCATCGGCATCGGATTGTTCGGATCGATGCTGGGAACGGTTGGGAGCACGACGCCTGCGCTCTCGCAGGTTATCCACGTGCGCAGACCGATCGAGCACGTCGAGCACGTCGAGCCCGGAGTCGGCGTCGGCTACGGTGCGCGATACGTCACGAAGGTTGGCGATCGCTTGGCCACGGCGCGCTTCGGCTATGCGGACGGGATGCCGCGAACCTTCGTGAACGGAGAGAGCAGCGTCGCTGCCTCGTGCGGCGATCTCGCCGTCGTGGCGATGGGCATGCAGTTCTTGACCTGCGTCGGTCACGCGGAGGCCGGCGCAGAGGTAGAGGTCCTCGGCCCCCGGCGCCCGATCGATGTCGTCGCAACGGCCGCGGGTGTGTTGCCGCACGAACTCGTGCTCTCGCTGGCGCACGCGTCACGCGCGGCGGGAACGTTGGTTGACAGCGTTGCGCCCCCCGGGTACACTACATGCGGCACTTCGCGGTGAATGTAGCTCAGTTGGTTAGAGCGCCGGTCTGTGGAACCGGAGGCCGGGGGTTCAAGTCCCCTCATTCACCCCACCGCTCGCCGCAGAGGCACACGATGAGAGGCACAAAGCCCGCGCGCCCTTAGCTCAGTCGGTAGAGCACCGGCCTTTTAAGCCGTGGGTCCTGGGTTCGAGTCCCAGAGGGCGCAGAACCGTCGGCGACGCATCGAGGGCTTGCGAAGCCGCTGTTCGTTGTGCTACTCTCTCACGTGCGCACCGCTAGCTCAATGGTAGAGCAGGTGACTCTTAATCACTTGGTTCGGGGTTCGAGTCCCTGGCGGTGCACCATGATGTCGAGGGGCGAGTCCACGGACTCGCCCCTTTTGACTGCTTGACGCCACAGTTCTCCTTTGGTAATATTCCACGAGTCTCGAGTCGCGGCCACGGGCAAGTGGCGGAATTGGTA
>JAGWST010000208.1 GCA_028869325.1 bacterium
CAACGGGTGGCCTTCGTGCCGGGTCGCGCGTTCTTTCCGAACCGCGAAGTCGCCAACACGATGCGGCTGAATTTCTCGAACATGGCGCCCGGGCGGATCCGCGAGGGGATTCGCCGTTTGAGCGAGAGCCTGCGCGATTAGCGGCCTGCAACGGCCGCTAGACGAGCCTGCGCATCGTCTCCATGCGAAGTATCAGCCGCTTTGGAGCGCTCGTGAGGTGCTCGAACCCATGCCGCTCATAGAAGCGCAACGCGCTATCGTTCTCTGCATCGACAACCAGACCGATGCTGGCAATCTGCTCTGCAACACGAACCGTCGCCTCGATCGCATCGTAGAGCAGAAGGTTGCCCAGCCCGTGGCCTCGGTACTTGACATCGCGAGCCAGACGGCCGAGCAGTGTAACCGGCAGCGGGTAGCGTGGCATCCTCTTGGCGATGGATGCTGGCAGGTCTCTCACATAGATCGAGAGCGCGGAGAGCGTGTAGAAGCCTGCGACCTGCACCAGGCCGGTGGCCGTCCGCGCGATGGCCGAAGTCTCGCAGAAGACGTGGACTGCCGCTAGGTGGCGGCGAATGTCCTGCGTGGCTTGGTGCTTGATGTAGCGATCGAGTGACTCAACCCCGCAGACGAAAGCCGCTCGGTCGTGGTGTTCGCCGAGCGGCTCGGATATGAACTCGGGCTCCATTTCTGGTTAACGGCGCCCAACACGCCTGCGATGCTGTCGCTTCGCTTCACGGAGTCCAGGCCCCGGCTCGGGAGCGGGCATCATCAAAAGAGAAACGAACGCCTTGCTGTCTTGAGCATTCAAGCGGATCACCTCATGGCGCTCGATCGTGCGACGGGCCGCGTCCTTTGCACTGCCGAGCAGATACTCCGTGATCGTGCAACCCTCAAGCTCCGCCGCACGTTGGATCAACGCCTTCTCCTCCTCTGTCGCGCGGAACTCGATCCGCTCGCCGCGCCTTAGTGCATGGTTTTCGCTCTCAGCCGCCACACGAGCCATGATGAATCCTCCCTGGTAATTGTACGGCATATTGCCGTACGGGTCAAGGACAAGACCCTCGGCCGCTTATAATCGCCTTTTCATCCTTCTCTCCGCGTCCTCCAATGCTTGCCCTGCCTTCCGTAACGTATGCTCGGAGCAAGGTACTCCTCGCTTGAGAGCTCGCCGGGAGGGAAGAGCAATGCGATCCTATGCACCATTCGTTCTTGTGGCCTCGCTAACGCTGACCGCTTGCGGTGGAGGTGGCGGCGGCTCCGGGCCGATGCCAAGCCCCATGGGAGGCGGCGGCGGTAGCGTGAGCACCCAATCGCAATCCGAGCGGGCAATCTCCGGCGCGAACGCGCTTGGCAGCCCCGTCAAGAGCTATACGAATTACGAGCAATCGATCTCGGCGCCGGCATCCGGCGCACGCCGAACGCAATCCCTCGCGCTGGGCCAGTGCAACAACGGCTTCGAGTTCTTTGCCCCCGACAAGAACGGCGATCCAAACTCCACGGAAGCGGAATTTTTCTACGACCAGACCTGCACGGAGCCGGCTCGCGACGCCGTGCGCATCTACAATCGGACCAGCTCCTCCTCGGAGACGGTGAACCGCACCGAGACGCTCTACGCCCTGAACAACAGCACGCCGATCGCAACGAGCGTGCGGACCAACACCATCACCAACGCAACGTTCGATACGTATGGGTTTGCCGTCGTGGCCAGCGGCTTCGACCGCGTTGGCACCGGCTATCTCAACGTTAGCGGCAGCCGCACGATCGACTCCGATGGCGAGATCGTCATGCAGCCGGCGAGCGGAAACGTCAGCCGCTTCTGCGGCGACTCGGCGGGCTTCAACGCGACCGGCTTCCAGAGATTGGGTGAGACGTTCGGCTGGCAGGGCGGCGATCTCAGCGGCGGTACGCGCACCGTGAACGGCGACGGCTCGGTGACCTGGGCATCGACGCGCTCCGGGTTCGCGGTGAAGGGCGCCATCGGCTCACTCTCGATCGCTACCGGCACGCAGAACACCTCGTGCCCCATCAGCACGCCGATGTTCACGATCGCCGGCGGCACGCAGCTCGGCTCGTATAACGTTCCGGTCAGCGTGACGTATCGGCAGGGCATGCTGACCAATCTCACGGTCACGAACGGGACCCTCTCCAACGGCGACACGCTCAACGTCACGACCAGCTCGAGCCAGCCGCCGACGAGCCAGCAGTTCATCAGCGGCGTGCTCTCTAACGGCGGCACGCAGATCGCCACCTTCAACGTCGACGCCTTCGGCAACGGAACCGTCACCATCAGCTCCAGCGGCGCGCAGTTCGTTATGACCGACTGGCACGTGGTTCGGTAGGCTCGCAGTTGGCCTTGGTGTACGCGAGGGCGCCCGCGCCGCATGGCCCGGGTGCCCTTGCCTTCAGCGATTGGCGTTTGGTCGAAATCGCAAATGGCGGAATAAATCTAAATGGTGGGTAGGCTGAAGGCGGAAACCGTCCGCCGTAGCCCTTCTTCCAGCGTGACCCTCGGGTACCAGTCCAGCACGGTCTTTGCCCGGGAAATGTCGGGGCAGCGTCGGCCCGGGTCATCGACGGGCATCGGTCGATGTTCCCTCTTCAAGGGCCTGCCCACGATCCGGCTGACGATCTCGGCAAACTCCTCGATCGTGTGCTCATCCGGATTACCGAGATTCACGACTTGGCCCCGCGTCTCGTCGGATGCGACGCAGCGGACGATGCCGTCCACCAGATCGTCGACATAGCAGAATGATCGCGTCTGCTTACCCTCTCCGTAAACCGTCAGGGGCTTGCCCTCAAGCGCCTGAGCGATAAAGTTCGGCACGACTCTACCGTCGTTTCGCCTCATACGCGGGCCGTAGGTATTGAATATTCTTATCACCCGAGCGTCGAGGTCGTATTTTCTCACGTATGCGAAAACAAGCGCCTCTCCATAGCGCTTCGCCTCGTCATAGCACGAACGCGGACCGTTAGGGTTGACGTTGCCCCAGTATTCTTCGCGCTGAGGATGCTCTTTTGGGTCGCCGTAGCACTCCGACGTCGAGGCGAACAGAAGGCGTGCTCCCCACTCTAGTGCCAATCGGCAGCACCGCTCCGTGCCGAGGCTGTTTACCGACAATGTCTCCAACGGATGGTTTGCGTAGTCGACGGGGCTCGCGGGAGATGCGAAATGGAGCAGCGCGTCAGGCGGCCGGTCTTGATTCCGGAGTGCTTCTTTTACGTCATCCCACGCGCCGGTTACGTCGGCCTCGATGAAATGAAAGCGTGGCTCTTTGAATGCCGCAGCGAGATTCTCCCGAGCACCCGTGATGAAATTGTCAACGGCGACGACCTCTGATCCATCTCGGAGATATCGATCGACGAGATGAGAGCCGACAAACCCTGCTCCGCCGGTGATGAGAATTTTCACGTCGACGGTCTCCGCATCGCGTTCTCCACATGCATCGATCCAGAGCTCGGGTTCTGCCGCGGCTGGCGCCCAACGCCTTGATAGACGAAGCCTTGCTCCACGACGCGCTCGGGATCGTAGATGTTCCTGAAATCAAAGATGAATCTTTGGTTCATCAGTTTACGCAACATCGAGAAGTCGAGCTGTTTATATTCATTCCAATCAGTGGCGATCACGAGCGCATCCGCATCATTCGCGGCCTCGTACGATTCAGCGACGTATGATACCCGCTCCCCCAAGTGGGCCTTCGCCTTCTCCATGGCCACCGGGTCGTGAGCAACGACGATGGCACCCGCATCCAAGAGCCGCTGCGCAAGAGC
>JAGWST010000209.1 GCA_028869325.1 bacterium
GGCTCGCCGGCGCTCTACGCCACCTACGGCATCCACCCGCACGAGGCGCAGCATGCTCCGCCGGACCTGGAGCGGCGGATCGCGCGCGCCTGCAGCGACGCGCGGGTGGTGGCGATCGGCGAGATCGGTCTGGACTACCACTACGACAACAGCCCGCGCGAGGCGCAGCGCGAGGCCTTGCGGCGCCAAGTGCGTGCCGCCGTTGCCGCCGGCAA
Source organism: bacterium (assembly GCA_028869325.1). Lineage (GTDB taxonomy): Bacteria > Vulcanimicrobiota > Vulcanimicrobiia > Vulcanimicrobiales > SCRA01 > SCRA01. The sequence goes on from JAGWST010000209.1 coordinate 216, forward strand.
GCCGCTGGTCTTCCATCAGCGCGAGGCCGAAGACGACTTCGCGGCGATCCTGCGCAACGAGCTCCCCGCGGGCTATCCGGGGCTGGTGCACTGCTTCACGGGTAACGTGGAAGACGCGCGCCGCTGGACTGGGGAGTTCGACCTGCTGCTGGCGATCGGTGGAGCGGTAACCTTCAAGAGCGCGGAGCGCATCCGCGAGGCGGTGCGCGACGTCGGCGCCGGGCATCTCGTCTTCGAGACCGACTGCCCATACATGACACCCGTTCCGCACCGCGGGAGACGCAACGAGCCCGCCTACGTGCGTCTGGTGGTGGAACGCGTCGCGGAGCTGCTCGAGATGCCATTTGAGCAACTAGCCGCCGAGAGCAGCGCGCGGGCGCGAGCCTTCTTCCGCCTCTAGATCGAGCGGCGGCCTCTCGCGTGTCTGCACGATATGATGTAAAGGCAATCCCTCCGGGGGAAGAGAACGTGCCCGCCAGGCGGCCGACGGAGCCGCACGCGCCCGCCGCAACGAGGACACAGGGTCAGCCGATGGAGACGACGCAGCTCGCCAACCTCACCGTCTATACCAAGGAGCTCGGCTACGTCCGCTACGGCGACGCCAAGGTCGGCCTGCTCTCGCACGGCCTGAACTACGGCACCGGCTGCTTCGAGGGCATCCGCGGCTTCTGGAACGCCGAGGAGCGCGAGCTCTACCTGCTCCATCTGGCCCCCCACTACCGGCGCTTCTCCCAGTCGGCGAAGATCCTCACCATCGACCTTGGGATGAGCGTCGAGGAGATGGCGCAGGCGACGGTCGAGATCTGCGAGCGCAACCATTTCGAGAGCGACGTGTACGTTCGCCCGCTGGCCTTCAAGGCCGGCGAGGACGTTGGCGTGCGGCTGCACGGCGTGCCCGATGCCTTCGCGATCGTCGCGATCCCCTTCAACCGCTACATCGACAGCGAGGGCGGCCTCAACGTCTGCACCTCGTCGTGGCGGCGCATCGATGACTGCTCGATTCCGGCGCGCGCGAAGATCACCGGCGGCTACGTCAACTCCGCCTTTGCCAAGAGCGAGGCGCAGCAGAACGGCTTCGACGAGGCGCTCATGCTCTCGCACGACGGCCACGTCTCCGAAGGGTCGGCTGAGAACTTCTTCATGGTGAAGAACGGCGTGCTGGTCACACCCGACGAGAGTCAGAACATCCTCGAGGGCGTGACGCGCGACTCCATCATCGGGATCGCGCGCGACACGCTGGGGCTGCAGGTTCGCGAGCGCTCCATCGACCGCACGGAGGTCTATACTGCGCAGGAGGCGTTCCTCACGGGCTCGGCGGCGGGCATCGCGCCCATCGTCTCGCTCGACCGGCGCGCCATCGGCGACGGCACGATCGGCCCGATCACGGCGCAGTTGATGGAGATGTACGACCGCGCCGTGCGCGGCCGCGAGCCGCGCTATCGCGCGTGGCTCACGCCCACCTACGCGGATCGCAAAGTCTCGGCCTAGTCGCCCACGCTCTGCCAATCGAGGGCGCCGATGGGCGCGGCCTCCTGCCACATCGGCTCGGCGGCGTTGGGCAGCGCCGAGGGGCGAACGATCGGCGCGGAGTCACCCGAGGGCGTCAGCGTTCCGTCGGCGCGCAGCGCCGCAAGCGCCGTGATCTTTCGATACGCGAGGCTCGAGACGGCGTGGATGAAGGCACGACCGGCGTCCAGGCTCCCCAGATGCGTGGTCATGACGGCGATCGCGTACGGCGCCTCCGCCACGTAGACCACACCCACATCGTTCAGCGTGTCGTGCAGGCTACCCGTCTTGTGCGCGATCAACACGTCGGGCGGCAGCGGCTCGGGCAACAGCGTGTTGATCTGCTGGCCCGCCAAGATCTGCAGCATCTCGCCGCACGACCACTCGTCGACGATCCGGCCGTGCGCGATCATCGCCATCAGCCCCGCCATGTCGGCGGCCGTGGTACGAATACTGCGGATGTCGCCGAACGAGCGGATGTAGTCGCTGAGGTGGGTGTGACCAAGGCCCAGCATGCGCATCGTCTGATTCACGTGGACGCGGCCCACGAGCCGGATCAACATGTTGGCCGCTGTGTTGTCGCTCTCGGTGATCATCAGCCAGAGCAAACGGCGCACCGTGTAGCGTGAGCCGCTCGGCACGCCGGCGAGATCGCCCCAGCCCCCGTCGCGGTCGCCCCGTTTCAGCGCGACGCTGCGATCGAGCGTGAATCGCCCGGCCTCCATCTGCCGGAAGACCTCGACCATCACGGGAACCTTGATGGTCGATGCGGCAGGCAGGCTCGCCTCCGCGTTGTAGCCCACCACATCGCCCGTGCGCAGATCGCGCACCGCGACCGCCACATCGCCCGGCGCGCGTCTGGCCAGGCCGTCGAGGCTCTGCTGCAACTGCTCGAGCGGAAGCGCCATCTGTTGCGTGACGCCGCTCGGGTTGAACGCATACGCGGGGCCGATCCCCGTCAAGAGGACGGCGGTCAACAACACGAGCACGCGACGAACCATCGCAGACCTCTCCAATCGGGCAGGCAATCCAGCATCGGCGAATACGGGAGGCGGCAATAGACAACGCAAGCCCGTGAAGAGAGCAGATTACCGCAACGAAGGGGATGGACCTTTGGTAGCCACGCCGCCTGCGATAGGTATCGGCGCCGGCGCGCCGTTGCATAACCGAGCATCGGAGCGAACAGGCCGCCGGCCTAAGGGCAGCGGTGTGAAGGATCGCAGTTGCTCTCGCGTCGACGGCGGGACGATCTTGCCGGCGACGACGGCGCCCCGGATCGCCGCCAGCTCCTCACGGTCACGCGGCGTCAAGATGCCAGCCGTGTACTTCATCCCGGTCATGCCGACGCCGTCATCCGCCAGTCCGAGCACGACGTGACCGGAGGGATCGCCGCCGTCTTCGACTTGCTTGGCGATGTCGAGGATCGCAACGTCGACGTGCTTGACCAGCGAGGTCAAGACCCTTCCCGGCGCCAGCGCATCCTGATCGGAATCGACGCCGATGACGTAGTCCCCGGCCGGGCGCCGCTTCACCTCGTCGATCGCCCCCCGAGCGGTCTTTCCCGCGGCGGCGAAGATGATGTCGGCGCCTCGCGCATAGAGCGTGCCGGCGAGCTGCTTGCCGGTTGCCGCATCGTCGAACGAGCCCGCGTACTCGACGAAGACCCTGGCGTTCGGATTGGTTTGGCAGACGCCTGCGGAGAAACCCGCCTCGAGCATCTGGATCGACGGGAGGTCCATCCCGCCCAAAAACGCCACGCTGTTCGTCTTGGTCGCCAAGCCGGCCAGCGCGCCAACCATGAACGCGCCGTCCTGCTCCTTGAAGGTGACCGAGACGACGTTGGGCTCATTCACGACCCCATCGACGATGGCGAAGCGCTGGCCGGGGAAACGCCTGGCCACAGCCGCCAGATCGCCGCGCATCAGATAGCCGACGGCGAAGATCATGCGCTCGCCGCGATTCACCAGCGCGGTGAGATTGGGTTGGTACTCCGATGCCGAGTGCGAGCGCACGATGGTGATCTTGGCACCCAGGCGCGTCTGCGCCCACATCAGACCGTGGCGTGCCGACCGGCCGAAGGCTGGACTGCCGAGGCCGGCGTCCGTCACCATGCCGAGCGTGAGCGCCCTGCCGGTGTTGCCGGACGAGGCGCCGCCGGTCGCCGAGCGCGTGGCGCAACCGCAGAGCGCCGCGGCCGTGAGAACGCAAACCGGGACGAGCGCCTTATACCGTGCCCACAGGGCCGGTCGCCAAGGCTTCGCTGCCATGGCGCCCACTCTACGCCTTCGAGCGCAGGCATGCCTCTCATCGCTGCGCGCCGAAACGCTCTCGCATGCTGGGAGCCAAGCGCATCGAAATCATCGGCGTCCCGATGGATCTCGGAGCCAGCCGGCGCGGCGTCGACATGGGTCCCTCGGCCGTGCGCTACGCCTCGCTGGGCGATCGCATACGCAGCCTGGGGCTGATCGTCGTTGATCGCGGCAACGTCCCCGTTCCCGTGCGCGAGAGCGTCGAGCAGGCGGCGGCGAACGCGCGCTTTCTCAGCGTCATCGACGGCGTCTGCGATCAAATCGCCGAGGAGGTCTACGCCGTCCTTCGCCACGGCGGCTTCCCGATCGTCATCGGCGGCGATCACTCGATCGCGCTGGGAACGCTGCAAGGCATCAAGCGTGCGCGGCGGCGCACGCCCGGCGTGATCTGGATCGACGCCCACGCCGATATCAACACGCCCGCGACCTCGCCCAGCGGCAATGTCCACGGGATGCCCGTCGGACTGGCCATCGAGCGCGGCGCGATCGATCCGGCGCGCGTGGTGTTGATCGGTCTCCGTGATGTGGATCCGCCGGAGAAGACCTTGATCCGTCAAGCCGGCGTGCGCGCCTACTCGATGACCGACGTCGATCGGCAGGGGATCGAGCGCATCGTCACCGACGCGATCGAGCACGTGCGCGATCCGCGCTTCCCCGACGATCCGATCCACGTCACCTTCGATATGGACGCCGTCGATCCGTCGGAGGCACCGGGCACGGGAACGCCCGTACGCGGCGGTCTCTCCTATCGCGAGTCGCACTTGGCCATGGAGCTGCTCGCGGCGAGCGAGAGGCTTGGCTCGCTGGAGGTCACGGAGATCAATCCGATCCTCGACATCGAGAACCGCACGGCCAAGCTGGCCGTCGAGCTGATTCTCTCGGCACTTGGCAAGACGATCCTCTGAGCGTGCGCCGCGCATGCCGGCGTGCCGCGCTCAGGGTGCGTAGGTGAGCTGAAGCTCTCCCGGGCAGGGCAAGTTGTTGCAGCGCGCCGCGGCGTAGTGTGCCGAGAGCAGCGCGTTGCTGACGTGCGCCTCCAGCGCGGCGTCGCCCGCGCCCTCCTCGATCCGCACGGCCGTCGCACGCCCGTCGGCATCGACCGTGATCTCGATGCGCAGCCGCCGGTGCACGTCGCCGAGCAGAGCGCCGATGCGGTCCAGCAGCACCGGGGCCGAGTCCAGCCCCCACAGCCCAGCCTGGGCCACGCGCGCCGCCGGCGTCGGCGTGGGCGCCGCCGCCGAGGGCTGGGTGGCGACGCGTGCGGCCGCGGGCTCGGGCGATGGGGCGAGCGCCGGCGGCACAACGCTCGGCTCAGCCGCCGGTTGTGCCGTGGCCTGTGGATTGGGCGTCGGGGCGGCGGGCTCCACGAGCGGTCTCGGCCGTCTCGGCGCGCTGGTGACCGAGGGGCGCGGCGCGGCGGCGACTGGGACGGGGGCTGGCCGGAGGGGATGCGGGGCGGCGACGTGCCGCGGCGCGGGGGAGCGCTTCCGCCGGAACTCGATGGTGGTGACGACCATCTCCGCATCGCGGGCGGTCGGCCCGGAGAACCGGTCGCGCAGCGGGGGCGTGGGCAGCGCAACGCCGGCGAAGAGCCCCGCCAGCAGCGAGAACCAGAGCACAATGGCCAAGAGATGGAGCGAGCACGAGGCAACCAAGGCGCCGGCCAGGCGATGGCGCTCGGTGCTGCGGCGGCGACCCTGTCGCGTTGGTGCGGACATCGTAACCTCGCCCTCCAGAGACCTACGGGATTCCGTCCGGCTCAACCTTTCGGGCGCCGGCATGGTTCAAAGGGTGCGTGAAGGGAGCCAGCGTGGGAAGACCGACCGATATCGTGCTCTATCAAGCGGAGTGGTGTCCGTATTGCGCACGCGTACGCCAGAAGATGACGGATCTGTTGCTCGACTACAAGATCGTGAACGTGCCGCGCCCGCACGCCGAGCGCGGCGAGGTCAAGGCCGCCTCCGGGCAGACGGGGATCCCCGTCATGGTCGACGGCGGCGTCGTGCTCGACGATGACGACGACATCATCCCCTATCTCGAAGAGAAGTACGGCAAGGGCGCGGCGGTGCGCTAAGCGTACTCCCGCACGCGATGGATGCGCACGAGTTCGTGAAGACGCGTGAGTTCGCCGAAGACGTGGGAGCGGAGATCGAGGGAGAGTTCGATCTGATCCGCCCCGATTGGCGACTCTACCGCGACCGCGATGGCAACCCCCACGGCATCATGTACGGTTGGGGATTCACGGGCAACGAGCTGCAGTGCGGCGTCTCCGACGCCGGCGCATTGACCGCCTCGTTCGAAGAGGCGATACGCCGCGCGTTCTGGCGCGTCGCCGATCGCTACGCCAGCAGATAGGCGGCCAGCGCCCCGCAGAGCGTCGCCGCGAAGTTGACGCCGTCGTTGTCGATCGAGGCCAGGCCCCGCACAAGGCGCGTCTGCGCACCGCAGCGGTGCGGGTCCGTCTCGCATGCCTCGGCGCACTGCGCGCAGTAGCGCTGGCCTTGCAGCGTGGCGCCGATCAGCGAGTCGAGGGCGGCGCCGGCGACACCGGCGACGGCGACCGCGGGCAGCGGCGCGACGCCCGCCACGCGCGCCACGACCGCCAGCACGCAGGCACCGGCGACCGCGCCAAGGCTGCCCAGCAGCGTGA
>JAGWST010000019.1 GCA_028869325.1 bacterium
CGCGAGTACGACTTTGCCTTCGCGGAGCGCGAGTCGCAGATCCCGGCGGCAACGTTGCAGGCCGTGGCCGAGCTGGTCGCAACGGCCGGCACGCAGCTCTCCACGCACAACTGGCGGTCGGCGGGCGCCGGGAACCTCGGCGGCTGGCAGGTTGCGCGCTGCCTCTTTCTGCTCAATGCGCTGCTGGGTGCGGTTGCCACGGAGGGCGGCGTCTTTCCCAACGCTTGGAACAAGTTCGTCCCCAGGCCCATCTACTCGCCACCCGCCCCCAAGCACTGGAACGTCCTCACCTGGCCCGAAGAGTATCCGCTGGCGATGAACGAGATGTCGTTCCTTCTGCCGCACTTCCTGGAGGAGGGGCGCGGCAAGATCGACGTCTACTTCACGCGCGTCTACAATCCGGTCTGGACCAATCCCAACGGCTTCGCCTGGATCGAGGCGCTGACCGATGCCTCGAAGATCGGTCTGCACGTCGCGCTGACACCGACCTGGAACGAGACGGCGTACTTTGCCGACTACGTGCTGCCGATGGGGCATGCCTCCGAGCGTCACGATATCCACTCGTACGAGACGCACGACGCGCAGTGGATCGGTTTTCGGCAGGCCGTCGTGCGCGCGGCGCGCGAGCGACTGGGCGAGACGATCTCCGACACGCGCCAGGTCAACCCGGGCGAGGTTTGGGAGGAGAACGAGTTCTGGATCGAGCTCTCGTGGCGCATCGACCCCGATGGCGCGCTGGGCATTCGCAAGTACTTCGAGTCGAAGCAGCGGCCCGGCACCAAGCTGGGCATCGAGGAGTACTACGCGTATATCTTCGAGCACTCCGTGCCGGGACTGCCGGAGCGCGCCTCCGCCGAGGGCTTGACGCCGCTGCAATACATGCAGCGCTACGGGGCCTTCGAGGTGGCGCGGAAGGTCGGCCCGCTTCACGAGCGCGCGGTCGCGGCCGAGGAGCTGGACGACGTGAGCGTGGCGGACGACGGGCGGGTCTACACGCGCGCGCCGCGACCGAGCGGTGCCAACATCGTGCCGCTGCCCACGCCGGACGCGGACGCTCAGGGGCGGCGTGCCGTGGGCGTGCAGATCGACGGGGAGATCCTGCGCGGCTTTCCCACGCCCAGCGGCCGGCTAGAGTTCTACTCCTCGACGCTGGCGCTTTGGGGGTGGCCCGAGTACGCGCTGCCCACCTACATCAAGAGCCACGTCCATCCGGAGCAGCTCGGCACGGAGCAGATGGTGCTGATCTCCACCTTCCGGCTTCCGACTCAGGTGCACACGCGCAGCGCTAACGCGAAATGGCTGGACGAGATCGCCCACACCAACCCGTTGTGGATCCACCCGCGCGATGCGCGGCGCTTGGCTCTGAAGACGGGCGATCTGGTGCGCGTCAGCACGGAGAGCGGCTACTTCGTGGTCAAGGCGTGGGTCACCGAGGGCATCCGCCCGGGCGTCGTGGCCTGCAGTCATCATATGGGGCGCTGGAAGCTGGGCGACTTCGGCCAACGTCAGATGTCGACGACGGTGGCGTTGAATCGCGGCGCTACGACGTGGACGATGAAGCGTAAGCAGGGCGTGCAACCCTACGATTCGCCCGATCCGGATACGCGGCGTATCTGGTGGACCGACGTCGGAGTTCACCAGAATCTGGCCTTCCCCGCACATCCCGATCCCATCTCCGGGATGCACTGCTGGCACCAGGCGGTGACGGTCGCGCCAGCCGCCCGGGACGACGCCTACGGCGACATCGTCGTCGACACGGCCAAGTCGCGGCAAGTCTACGAGCGCTGGCTTGGGATGACACGCTCCGCGCGCCGCTACTCGCCGAATCAGACGCGCAGGCCGTACTGGCTGTTGCGACCCTTGAAGCCCTCACCGCAGGAGTTCCAGCTGCCCCAGCCTGCGGGCGGGACGCAGGTACCGTAGGGGTCGCCGCGATGGAGATCTTCCGCGCGCTCGCGGTGATCACGGAGCCGCCCAACCCGCAACAAC
>JAGWST010000210.1 GCA_028869325.1 bacterium
GGCCGACATGTCGGTCGGTCTTGCGGCGGCGCGCGCGTTGATCCACGCGGCCGCCGCCGGCATCCCCGATGGCGGCTTCCCCGACGTCGCCGAGACCGCCACGGCCAAAGTGTTCGCTGCGGAGACGGCCGTCAAGGTGACCAACGACGCGCTGCAGATCTTTGGAGCGGCGGGCTACTCGCGCGACCGCCCCCTCGAACGCATGGTGCGCGACGCCCGCATGTTCACCATCGCCGGCGGTACCGCGCAGATTCTACGGACGCAGATTGCCGGCCGAATCCTCGGGAGAAGGCTGCCCCAGACGCGCGACGGCTATCTCGACGGCGGTTAGAAGAGATTCCAGAGATATTGGTTGTAGACTTCGTGATGGTACTGCACTTCCTGTGCCTTCACGAACGTGCCCAGTAGCCGCGGGCAGCGGTCGGCGCTGGCCTGCTTGAGATCGGCGAAGCGCTGCTTGACATCTTCTCCCAGAAGTTTGCTCGTCCACGCGGAGCCGCGGAAGTTGGCCATCGCGTCGTAGATGTTGTCGGGCAGGTAGCGATCGGCTTGGCGCAGGTTGGCGACGTTGTCGATGTTGCCTTCGAGGCCGGTCTGGAAGACGGCCAACATGACCATGTACGGGTTGGCGTCGGGCGCCACCGAGCGCACCTCCACGCGCGCACTGCGCTCGTTGCCTAGCGGGATGCGCACCATCGAGCCGCGGTCGACGGCCGAGGCCTTGATCTGGTTGGGCGCCTCGAAGTGCGGATCGAGGCGGCGATAGGCGTTGACGCTGGCGTTCAGCATCAAGCAGATGTCGTTCCCGTGCGTCAGAATCCGATCCACGAACTGCCACGCGAACGGGCTGAGCTTGTCCTCGCCGTTGGGATCCCAGAAGACGTTCTTGCCGTTCTTGCTCACCGAGACGTTGGTGTGCATGCCGCTGCCGTTCACGCCGACCACGGGCTTGGGCAGGAAGCTCACGGTCATGCCGAGCCTGGTGGCAACCTGACGGCAGATCAGCTTGTAGAGCTGAATCTGGTCCGCGGCGGCGACGACCTCGCCGTAGCCGTAGTTGATCTCAAACTGCGACGGTGCGACCTCGGGGTGGTCTTTCTCGTTCTGGAAGCCCATCGCGCGCTGCACTTCGGCCACCGCGTCGATGAAGGTGCGCAGCGGGTCGCCCGGCAGCGAGTGATAGTAGCCGCCGGTATTGACGTATTCGAACTTGCCGGTCTCGTGGTAGCGCCGTTCGGCGTCCAGGCCCTGAAAGACGAAGCCCTCGATCTCGTTGGCGGCGTTCAGGGTATAGCCGTCCTTGGCGTGGCAGTCGGCGGAGAGCCGCTTGAGCTTGCCGCGAATGTCGGCGGTGAAGGGCGAGCCGTCCCGATCCAGGACATCGCCGAATACCAGCACCTTGCCTGCGCCGAAGACATCCGCCGGAGCCCAGTAGAAGGCGCTCCAATCGAGGGCCAGGCGCAGATCACTCTCACGCTGCGGGGTGAAGCCGCGGATCGACGAGCCGTCGAAGGTGAGGTTGTCGCTGGAGCTGAGCAAGAACTTCTTGTCGTAATCCAGCATGTGGAGGCGACCCTCGAGGTCGCTGAACAGAACGGTCACCGCCTTGATGCGGTTCTCGTCCGTTAGATACTTGAGCCGCTCCTCTTGGATCTGCTGGGCCGGGACGCGGTCCTTGCGCTGTTGTTTTGCAACCAAGTTCAGCTCTTCGAGCTCGCCATACGGGAGCACGAGGAAATCACGCAGTTCGGTGGGCATCGTCTCTCTTCGCACTCCTTCACGTGCCGGCGCTGTCTCACGGGTGAATCTGGCTGGGGATAGTTGGCACTCGACGGAGCAACTCCTCGGACGTGTGGCGGCGTCGTTCGAATTCGGCCGATGCCGGCCCCGCGTTTAGTCCAACGGCCGCTTTCTTTCTGCATGAATGTCACAAATGTATATCGCCGCCGATGGCCAGCCGGCACTCTCATCGGCCGCGGGTGTGGGACTCCTATCATCCACCAAGATACAGCCGACGTACCTCCGGGTCGTGCAGAACGGCCTGCGCCGGGCCTTCGAGACGGTCGACGCCGTCGGCCAAGACGTAGGCCCGATCCGACATCTGCAACGCTTTCGCGGCGTTCTGCTCCACCAGCAGGGTCGAGACGCCGTCGCTTGCGATGCTGCGAATTCGCCCGAAGAGATCGTCCACCGCAGCAGGTGAGAGCCCCGCGCTCGGCTCGTCCA
>JAGWST010000211.1 GCA_028869325.1 bacterium
CCAGACGTTCTGCGCAAGGGCGACGTCGGCATGCGTGAGCCGCTGCTCCGCGTCATCGCAGAGCTGCAAGCCCTCGTGCACTCGCAACTGCAATGCGCGCAGATGCGCGAGCGCCACCAGTGCCGCGGCGCTCTCCAAGGGGGTGCGTGCCAACGCGAGCGCATCGTGCAAGACGCTATCGGCGCTCTCCGAGGAGCCGACTTCCAGCTCGACACGGCCCAGGGCCAGCGCGATCGTGTGGCGCCGCGGGTCCTCCGTTCGGCAGTGGGCGTAGGCCAGGCGCAGCGTCGAGACGTGGCGCGTGAGATCCTCGACCGGCTGAAAGACGGCGATCATCGCCAGCGTGGCATCGATGGCCGCACTCGTGTATCTTGCGCCCGCGCGCGTCAGATGGTATGCGGCGATCGCCGGCCGTTGCGCGAGCGCCGGCTGCGTTCCCAACAGGCCGTGCAGCTCCTCGGCGCGCGCCGGCGCCAGCGTCCCTCCTATGACCTCCGCGATGACTTGATGCGCCAGGACGTAGCCGCGCCCGTCGCGCTGGAGCATGCCCAGCGCCATCATCCGCTCGCAGGCCGCGATCGCCTGCGATTCGGAGAACGAGAGCGCCGCGGCGATCACCGTCTCGCTCAGTGGGAGCGTTCGGGCAAGGGCGGCAAGCTCCACGACGCGCCGATCGTTTGCGGAGAGCCCCTGAATGCGTCCCGCGGCGGCCGCGCGCAGCTCCGAGGTGATCTCTCCGCCGCCGCGCGCCAGCTCGAGGATGAACAACGGATTTCCGCCGGACTGCAGGGCCACCTCGCTGGGCTCCACGCGGCGATCGGTACTGGCCATCTGCGCGAGGTCCAGCGCCTCGCGCTGCTCCAGCGGCCCCAGCGGCATCACCTCGATCGCGCCGCATGAGAGCTCGATGACCTCGGCGGCGGCCGAACCCTGGAACTCCGGCGTGCGCGCGGTGGTCAGCACCAGCAAGCGCGCCGCCGGCGCGAGCTTGATCAACGCGAAGAGCAGCGCCACCGTCTGATCGTTGGCGGCGTGGATGTCGTCGATCGAGAGCACCACGAGCCAGCGCCGCGCCAGGCCCCCTATGGCGGAGAGCAGCGCGGTGCGAGAGCGCTGGATCTCCAGGTAGCCGGGCAGCGGCGGCAGCGCGGTCGCGTCGGGAAAACGATAGCGCAGCGCGGGGAGCAGGCGCAGCAGACGTGGCGCCAGGCCCGCGAAGATGGAGACCAGATCCTCGAACGCGAGCGACTCGGCCACCCGGTCGAGCGCCGTCGTGAGCATGCTGAACGTGCCCGTCTCGGCGGCGCTCCAGCAGCTGACCGCGAGCACCAGCGCGCCGCGGTCCTGCGCCTCGGTGATGGTTTCGGCCGCCGTGCGCGTCTTGCCGATCCCGGCGTCGCCGATCAAGAGCGCCGCGCCGCCTGCGCCTTCGAATGCGCGGTCGAGCAGGTCGCCGAGTCGCGCCACCTCCAGTTGCCTGCCGACGAAGCGCGGGCCGCTGGGCGGAACCCAGAGCGCCGGCGGTTGCGCCTCCTGGCCGGCGGCCGACGAAGGATCGAAGCGCGCTTGTGTGAGCAGCGTGCGCAGCTCGCCGCTCACGTCGCCCTCGCCGCCGATCGCCTCGGCATGGCGGCGATAGTCCTCGATGGCATCGTCGCGCCGCCCCAACCGCAGCTGCAAACGCATCAGTATCGCCGCCGCCGCCTCGTCGGAGGGCTCGCTCTCGAAGGCTTGCCGTGCGGCGCGCTCCGCCTGCGCAAGCACGTGCTCGCTCTCCGCGTCCGCCAGCACGCCGGCCAAGCGCAGCAGCGATGCGCGGTGCAACGCGGCCAGACGCTCGCGCGGCTCCTCGGACCACGGCTCGTAGAGATCGTCGGGGAGCAGGGTTCCCCGGTAGGTGTGGATCGCCGCGCGCAGACGCGCGGCATCGGGCGGCGTGGCCTTCAGCGCCTCGGTGGCCAGCCGCTCGAAGTCGTCGATATCCACGTGCCACGTGCCGGGAGCCAATGCCACACGCCCACGTTCGGTGAGGATCGCGGTCCCAAGGCCGTGCGGCGCGAGCGTGCGGCGCAACGCGTGGACGGCGCTGCGCAGGTTGGTGCGCGCGGCACGGCGATCGGACTCCGGCCAGAGCGCCGCCGCCATCGCAGCGGACGATGCGCTCTGCCCTGGCTGGACGAGCAGGTACTTGAGCACGCCGCTCTGCCGGCGCAACGTACCGACGTCCAGGGAGCTCCCCTCGACGCGAGCAATCGAGAACGTGCCGAGCGTACGCGCTACGAAACCAGTTGCGATCGCCAAGCCCGTTGATTCGCCGGAGCAAAACAAGCCACCCCCGTAGGCCGGAGACGGCGAAATCAATCGGACGCTTGGATGCTGCCTTTCCAGAGACTTGCGCCGCGCGCCGCGGCGCGCAGTTGAGAGTGGTGATCACGCTCTCCACGCAGCAGCGGCTCCTCGCCGCCATCGCTTCGGCGCGTCGCATCGACGCGGCCGTCTATCTACCGGCCGGCGGCTTCGCGCGTGCTCTTGCCGGCGCCGCGCGCCGCGGCGCCGCCGTGACGCTGCACGTCGCGGGTACGATGCCGCCGGGCTCCTCGCGCGAGCGGGCCTTGGACGCCATGCTGCCTGCCCTGCGCGCCGCCGGCGTCCACATCGTCTTGGAACGGGACGCGATCGAGCACCTCAAGGCCGTCGTGATCGACGGCCGCGAGGGCTATCTGGCCGATCGCAACTTCGCCCGAGACGAAACGCTGCTGCGGACCGACGAGGCCGATGCGGTCGGTGCGGCGATCGATCACCGCCCGGCGCGGAGTCGGGATATCCTCTTGGGCACGAAGGGCGAGGTTCAAGACGCCGAGGCAGCCTTGGTGCGTGCCGCGCCGGCGGGTACGGAGGTGTTGGCCGTGAGCGAGTTCGCCAACGATTCCGCGGTGGTACGCGCGATGCTGGCGCGTGCGGGCCAGCTCCGCGAGACGCTGATCGTCGGCGCGACCGGCGCCGGGCTCCCGGCGGAGGCGCGCGCTCTGGCGGCGTTGGCCGCCAAGGGCGTTCGCGTCGAAGTCGCGCAGATTGCCGAAAAGGGGCTCTGCATCGGAGCTGAGACGATCGTCACATCGGCAAACGATTCGGTCGGCCAGCCCTCGATGCGCGA
>JAGWST010000212.1 GCA_028869325.1 bacterium
GAGCGCGGCGGCGATCCCCACGGCGAGAAGGCGAGGCGCTCGCTTACGCGCCAAGCCGGACACGATTATGTGCCCCTCTTGACATTGACGTGGGAGAGCGCGTCCACCAGTTTACACATGCTACCACCCCGAAGTGAGCGAGTTCTTGACGAATGGCGTGTTAAGTATTACAATAATGTAATTCTAGTTACATAATTCATCGAGGTCAAGCCCCTGGACTGGCTCCTGCTGATCAGCACGCTTCCCGGCCAAAACGGGGCCCTGCGGATCCGTTTCTGGCGTGCACTCAAAGGGCTGGGAGCGGGCTGTCTGCGCGATGGGGTCTATGCCTTACCGGACCGGCCTGAATTTCGTGAGGCGTTCACAGCGCAGCAACGCGACATCACGGAGTCGGGAGGGACCGCGTATGTGCTCTCAGCAGCGAGTCAAGCGCAGGGTGAGGACGCCTCCCTGCGATCGCTATTCGATCGAGGTGAGCAATACACGTCCTTCATTGCTGAAGCTGAAGAGCTCCTGACGACGGTCGGCAAAGGGACCGAATCGGCAGCAAGACGACGTCTGCGACAGATGTCCCGCGGATACGAGAGCATTGAGGCGATCGATTTCTTCGGAAGCGCCGGACAAGATCGAGCTCGCGCTGTCCTAAGTTCTCTGGGCAATGCCGTCGCCAAAGCATTTTCTCCGGATGAGCCTTCAGCGACAAGCGCTGCCATACTCAGGCTGGATCGCGCAGAGTATCAGAAACGTGTGTGGGCGACACGACGCCGCCTTTGGGTCGATCGGGTGGCGAGCGCATGGTTGATCTTACGCTTCATCGATTCGGAAGCGACATTCCAGTGGCTTGCCGATGCGAAGCAGTCTCCACCTGACGCACTCGGATTTGACTTCGACGGCGCGACGTTCACCCATGTGGGAGAGTTAACGACGTTTGAAGTGTTGCTCGCGACATTCGGACTCGATCGAGACGCAGGTTTGGCCAAGATCGCGATGATCGTACATTCACTCGACGTTGGCGGTCAATCGGTTCCCGAAGCTGCTGGTTTCGAGGCGCTGCTCGGCGGTGCTAGAGACCGAAGCCGCAACGACGACGAGCTGCTAAGCAGGATGGCTGATGTCCTCGATTCGCTTTACGAAGCCTTTCGGCTCTAGCGATTGACGTGTAGCCTGAAAAAGGCTCCGGAAATAGATGGAGAATCGCGTCGCCATCGCGAGCACGGACGTCGGATGGGTCGCGGAGCCGGAAAGCCTTATGGAATAACGGAATAAGGGTTCCTACCCCCGGTGGGATTCGAACCCACACTTAAGCGATTTTAAGTCGCCTCTCTCTACCGGTTGGAGTACGGGGGCGTTTTAGTCCACTCCGATGTCCCAGAGCATCCCCAGATCGCGCTTGGAGAACGCGCGGAACGCGATCAGCGTCTCGGTTGCGAGGATCCCGCTCAGGGCGGCGATCTTCTCCGTGACCAGGTCGTTCAGCGCATCGTGCTCCTTGACGCGCACGATGACGGCCAAATCGTAGGGCCCCGCCACGCTATAGACCTCTGCCACCCCGCGAATCTCCAGCAGCTCCTCGGCCAATGTCGGCAGGCGGCCGCGCTCGACGTTCATGAGAATGATAGCGGTGACCATCGCGGCTGGCGTTTCCTCTCCCGCCAGGGGCTCCCTGCCGCCGCCTGCGTACGCCATCATGAACGGCGCACGGCCATAAACGGAGGCGCGCCGCAGGCCGCGATGGAGAAGGGAGGCCCCTGGGGGCGGCGAATCGCAGGCCGGTTCGCCCCTACTGACGAGGGCGGGCATCCCAGTGCGCTTTAGCATCCCGGAGGTGAGTGGATCCGTGAAGATCGTGGTCACGGTCAAGCTCGTGCCCGACACTAATGCCGAGAAGAAGATCGACCCCGCGTCGAAGCGTCTCGTGCGAGCGGGCATGGAGACCGTCCTCAATCCGTACGACGAGTACGCGATCGAGGGGGCGCTGAAGATCAAGGAGTCGCTCGGCGGCGATACCACGGTGACGATCTTCTCGATGGCTCCCGCCGCCTCCAAAGAAGTCTTGCGCAAGGCCCTGGCCATGGGCGCCGACGACGCCGTCTTCTTGACGGACGCCGGCCTCGAGGGCAGCGACGTCTGGGGCACGGCCTTTGCCATGGCGCAGGGGCTCAAGAAGGTGGGATTTGACCTGGTGATCTGCGGCGGCCTGGCCGACGACGGCAGCACCGGCGGGGTGCCTGGGGCCCTCGCCGAGTACCTCGGCGTCCCCGGCTTCACCAACTGCCGCCGCGTCGACGTCACGGGCAACACGTTGAAGGTCCAGCGCGAGACCGATAGCGGCTATCAGGTGGTGACCGGCGCCATGCCGGCCCTGGTCAGCGTGACGATGGCGATCGGCGAGCCGCGCTACGCCTCGCTCAAAGGCATTATGGGCGCAAAGAAAAAGACGATCGCGACGCTGGCGCTGGCCGATCTGGGATTGGACCACGCCGTCGGCGGCGATGGGGCGAAGACCGAGGTGGCGACGATTGCCGCACCGCCTGTGCGCGAGAAGGCGCGCATCGTGGAGGCCGCGGACGGCGCGGCCGGTGCGAAGGTCATCTTCGACCTCCTGAAAGAGAAAAAACTCGTCTGATGCGCAACGTCATCGTCTTCGTCGAACACAAAGGCGGCCAAACCCGGAAAGTTACCTTCGAGCTCGCGACCGAGGCGCGGGCGCTTGCGGACGCGCTCGGCGGCAAGGCGCACGCGGTCGTTCTCGGCGGCGGCGCCGGCGGGCTCGCGGAGCGGATCAAAGCGTATCCGCTCGACCTCATCCACGTCTCCGAGGATGGCGACGTCGATCGCTTCCTGATCGACCCCGCCATCGACTACCTGGAGCGCGTCGCCAAGAGCGCCGGACCTTCGCTGATCCTCGTTCCCAACACGATGTACGGGCGCGACGTCGCGGGACGCATCGCCGCGCGTCTGAACGCCGGCATGGCGGCCGACGTCACGCAGTTCGGCGTCGAGGGCGGGCGGGTCGCGTGCACGGCGCCCAAGCTCGGGGGCGTTGCGATCACGACCTGTCTATTCAAGAATACCGACTACGGCGTCGCCACCGTGCGCCCCAATGCGTTCAGTGCGCAGGCGGACGGCTCCGGCGCCGAGATCGTGGCAATCGAGAAGCCGGCGGGCAGATCCTACGCCATGACGATCGAGGACGACGTCGAGGAAGCCTCGGGCGAGCTCGGCCTCGAAGAGGCGCCGGCGATCGTGAGCGGCGGCCGCGGCCTGGGCGGCCCAGAACCATTCGAAACGGTGCTCAAGCCGCTTGCCGACGCGCTTGGCGGTGCGGTTGGCGCCTCGCGCGCCGCGGCCGACGCGGGCTGGGTCCCCTATAGCCTGCAAATCGGGCAGACCGGCAAGACGGTCTCCCCACAACTCTACATCGCATGCGGCATCTCCGGGGCCATACAGCACAAGGTAGGCATGCGTACGGCTGGAACGATCATCGCGATCAACAAAGATGGTGCCTCGCCGATCGCGGAGTTCTCCGATCTGGTCGTCGTCGGCGATCTCTTCCAGATCGTCCCGGAGCTGACGAAGCTCGTCAAAGAGAGCAAGTCGTCGTAGTGCGCCCTTTCTCTTTCGCAGCCCTTAGGAGTCACACCGTGTCACGAGTCTCCGACTTGCGCTGGCCGCTGATTGCGGCGGTCATCGCCATCACTCCGGTTGCCGCGTCCGCCAGGGGTTCGGCCCCCACCCCCTCGCCCTCGCCGAGCGCTGCGCTCGCGGTACCCGTCGCCACGCCGGAGCCTCCCGACATCGCGATTCCCAAGCTGCAAGCGGCGCTGAAGAAGGACCCCAACGATCGCGACGCCCTGCTCAAATACGCGCAGTACATGTCCGTGGTCAAGCGTCCCGACCAGGCGTTGATCGCCGCGCAAAAGTTGGAGCAGCTTGGCGTCAAGACGGCGGAGGTGTACTACTACGAGGGCGTCTCGTACGAGGACATGGGCGACGCGAAAGACGCCCTTGCCGCGTTGCAGAAAGCCTCCGACCTTGCCCCGACCAACGCCGGCGTGCTAGTGCGCCTTGCCGATCTGCTGTTGAAGGAGAATCGTGGCGCCGACGCCGAGCGCGTGGCCCAGCGAGCGATCACCTTCAACA
>JAGWST010000213.1 GCA_028869325.1 bacterium
CGACGTTCTTCGCCGTCAGCTCGCCCCTGCTCAGAGCATCCGTGCACTCGCACCAACTCCCCGCCATGCGCACGGGGGCGCGCAGGTACGGCGGCAGTTGGTAGGCCGCGGCGTTGTAGAACTGCTGCGTATCGGGATCGATGAGCCAGATCCAGCCGGTTCGAAGGCCCAGAAACTCGGTGACCAGCGCCAGCGTCCGCTCGAGCGCGGCGCGGAGGTCCGCCTCGCCGTTGAGCGTCTCGGCGACGGCATTGAGGATCCGCAGCTCGCGATTGCTTCCGCGCTTCGCTGCCATCGGCATGGGGGCCACTTTGCCACCCACGCCGGCGGCGCCTGGGTCAACTTCCCTTGCCGATGGTCACCGCCGGCGCGCTGGCGGTCGAGGAGATCACGAACCAGTCCCACATGCCCCCGGCGGCATGACCGGGCACGCCGCAGAGCATCCAGTACTTGCCCGGCTCGGAGGCGGTGAACTCCACCTCATCCTTCGCCCCGACGGCCATGCCGGGGATCAGTTGAACCGTATAGGCTTGGGAAAAGGCGGGATCGACGCCCTGCGCAGGCATCGCCTCCGTAACCTTGGCGATCTCCAGGCTGTGCGGAATCGCGCCTTCTCCCGTATTGACGACATGCATCTGCACCTTCCAGCCGACCGGCACCGTGATGGTCAGCTCGCCCCGCGCGTAGCCGTTGAAATTGAACGTCCCGTTGTTGCCGTTCTCGGCCATCTGGATGTCGAAACCGACGCTCTTGGCCGTCGAGTCGGCGTGCATCCAAGACGTCGCGGATGCCATGTCGGCCACCGCCCTCCCCGGCAGCCAGAGCGCGGCAAGAAGGGCGGTGGCGACGATCCACGTGTTAACGCGATAGCTTGAAGACGTAGAGGGCATCGCCGTAGGGTGTGCCGATCTGATAGCTGCCCCCGGAGGCGATGGCGACGTACTCTTGCCCATCCAGCTCGTAGACCATCGGAGCGGCATTGACCCCGGCACCCGTCTGGAACTGCCAGAGCAGCTCGCCCGTCTTGGAGTTGAAGGCATCGAAGTTGCCGTTGCTCTCGCCCGCGAACGTGACGCCGCCAGCGGTAGAGACGCAGCCGCCGATCATCGGGTAGTCTACCTTGTGCTCCCAGGCAACTTTCCCCGTCTCGGTATCCACCGCCACCACCGAACCGTCCTGCGTGGTGCCCGGAGCCGCCACGAAGGCGCTGCCCAGCCATAGCGTCCCGTGCTCGCGCGGTGCCGGGTGCACCTTGTAGAGCATGGGTTGATTCAGCGTGGGGATGAAGACGTAGTGGAGCGACGGATCGTACGAGACCGGCGACCACTCATCTCCGCCGTTCGCCCCCGGCAGCATCAAGACGCCCTCGGGCGTCGGCTGCGCGAACATGTTCCTCTGCGGCACGAACGCATCGGAGACGCGCACCTGCTTGCCCGTCTCACGATCGAGGATGTAGAACCAGCCGGTCTTGCCCGCCTCGCCGACCACCGCGACCTTTTTGCCCTCGGCCATCGTCTCGAAGAGCACGGGCGGAGCCACGGCGTCCAGATCCCAGACGTCATGCGGAATCTCTTGATAGGCCCACTTCATTTGGCCGTTGTCGAGGTCGATCGCGATGATGCTGTCGGTCCAGCGGTTGTCACCCGGACGCGGCGAGCCGTCGAGATCCGGCGAAGGGTTGCCGGTCGAGACGAAGAGCGTGTGCGTCTTGACGTCGATCGCCGGCGTCATCCACACCTCGCCGCCGCCGACCTTCCAGTGGTCAACGTTCTTCGCGGCGACCGCCTTCTCCGCGGCGATGTCGCGGTGGAGGTCGGCGCCGTTGGGTGTCTGCGAGACGAAGTCGCCCATCCAATCCTGCGGGCCCACCGTCCAGAAGCGCCACGCCTCTTTGCCGTCCGAGATGTTGTAGGCGGTGACCGAACCGCGAATGCCGTACTCGCCGCCCGCTCCGCCCACGATGACTCTGTCCTGATAGATCAACGGCGCCATGGTGAGCGAGTAGCCGGCTTCATTGTCGCCGGCCTGGATCGACCACACCGGTGTGCCGGTGCTCGCGTTGAGCGCCACCAGCTTGCCGTCGAGCGTGCCCAAGAAGAGCTTCCCGTCGGCGATGGCGACACCGCGGTTTACCGGACCGCAGCAGAAGATCGTCTTGGCCAGCTTCTGCGTGTACTGCCATTTCATCTTGCCCGACTTGGCGTCAAGCGCAAAGACATGGTCGTAGGCGGTGGTGATGTACATCGTGCCGCCGGATACGACGGGCGTAACTTCGAACGGGCCGACCACGCCGGTCTGAAAGACCCACGCCGCGGAGAGGTTCTTCACATTGCCGGTGGTGATCTGGTTCAGCGTGGAGTAGCGCTGGTTCGTGTAGTCGTGGCCGTAGGTCAGCCACTGGTTGGATGCACTGGTCTGCGCAGCGATATCTGCACCGGAGACTTCTTGTGCCATGGCGGGGGAGGAGACAGCGAGGAGAGCAAGGCCCATGGCTGCGGTCGAGAACGCTCTCATACGACCTCCATGAGACACGGCCGGGGACGCCGGTCGCGGGTGATCGGAGAGACGCCGGCGGACACGATCCGGCGTCGTGCCCCGATGGTTGGTTGCCGAGAGTTCCGCTCGCCGCTTCGCTCTTCCTAGAGAGCAGGCGAATGCTGCGGCTACGGCTCGGTCAGCTCACCGTACGAGTCGGGGCGCCGGTCGCGGTAGAACTGCCAAATCGAACGCACCTCGTCGATCGCCTCGAGGTCCAGGTCCGCCACCACCACGGCGTCCGCATCGCGCGGCCCCACCGCCAGCATGCGCCCGCGCGGATCGCAGAGATAGCTCTGACCGTAGAACTCGCCGATCTCCCACGGCTTCTCACGGCCCACGCGATTGAGCGCGCCGACGAAGTATCCGTTGGCCACCGCGTGCGCCGGCTGCTCGATCCGCCACAGGTACTCCGAGAGTCCCGCCACCGTCGCCGACGGATTGAAGACGATCTCCGCGCCGTTGAGGCCGAGGGCACGCGCCCCTTCCGGAAAGTGCCGGTCGTAACAGATAGAGATGCCGATGCGCGCGTAGCGCGTCTGAAAGGTCGGATAGCCGAGGTTCCCGGGGCGAAAGTAGAACTTCTCCCAGAAGCCGGGCTTGAGATGCGGGATGTGGTTCTTGCGGTACTTCCCGAGGTAGGTGCCGTCGGCGTCGATCACCGCGGCGGTGTTGTAGAGCACGCCCGCCTGCTCGCGCTCGTAGATTGGTACCACCAACGCCATCTCGTGACGCCGCGCCGCCTCCTGCATCGCGCGCACCGTCGGCCCGTCGGGAATCGCCTCGGCCGCCTCGTACCAGCGCGCATCCTGCTCGGCGCAGAAGTACGGCGTATTGAAGACCTCTTGCAGGCAGAGAATGCGAACGCCCTGGCCAGCGGCCTGATCGATCATCCCCAGCGCCTTGCGCGTGTTCTCCTCCTTGAGCGCGGCGATGGAACCAGTCGCGTCACCGACCGCCGACGCCTGGAGCAAGCCGCAACGCACCACTCTTGCCACCGCTGCTCTCCTCTCTCCCGCTACGCCATGCCGTTGGTGTGCCGCTCCAGCAGCTCCAACGCGGCGTCGAATCCGTGCTCGATGTGCGCGCGAATCACGCTGCGCGCCTCGGCCTTGTGCCGCCCGCGCAGAGCCTCCAGCAGGTGCTCGTGCTCGTTGACGAGATCCTCGATACGCGCGTAGTGCGTGATGGTGAGGCGCAAATAGAGGCGCAGCTGATTGAGCATCTCGGCATAGGCCCGCGAGAGCAGATCGTTGTGGGCGAGCGAGACCAGAAACTCGTGCAAGGCGAGGTCGTGCTCGATGGCCGCGGAGAGGTTCTGCTCCGCGGCCGCACCGCGAAGCCTCTCGATGTGTAGCGAGAGCTGCGCGATCTCCGCGTCCTGCGCGATCTCGATCGCCCGCGAGACGGCGAACTCCTCCAGTGCGACGCGAAAGTGCAGCAAGTCCTCGAAGCGCTTACGCTCGAGCGGTGAGACCAGAGCCCCCTTGTAGGGCACGATGGTGACCAAGCCCTCTTGCGCCAGCTGCATCAGCGCCTCGCGCACGGGGCTGCGACTCACCGAGAGCGCGGCGCAGACGCCCAGCTCGGGGATGCGGTCGCCGGGCTGCAGCCGTCCGGTGGCGATGCGCGCGCGCAGATAATCGGCGACCTTGCAGGCCGTCGACGTGCGATCCAGCGGCGGGCCCTCGCGTTGCGGCTGCTTACGCGGAGTCATCGTTCGAGCGCGCCATACGAAACTGTCTATTGTCGACAGGGAATGGCCTTCCTGCGTGGAACTCCGGCGCCTCAACCCGATCTGGCCGAGAGGCGTGAGGTGTATGGAGCCGCTCGTTGCGATCCAGCTTCTCAACGGTGTGGTCTTGGGAATGATCTACGCGCTCGTGGCGGCCGGGCTTACGCTCATCTTCGGCATGCTCGACATCCCGAACTTCGCGCATGGCGCCTTCTACGCCCTGGGAGCATAC
>JAGWST010000214.1 GCA_028869325.1 bacterium
AGGCCCTGGTCGCCACGTTCGAGCCGGCGCAGGAAGGGGCGCTCCAAGCCCTGGAGACTCGCCTCGAGATGGCGGCGGCGCTCGGGGCCCCGCTCGCGGTGGTGCGCCTGGGGGCCTCGCAGGCCTTGGGGGCGACGCTGGGGCAGGTCGTCCACGGGCTGAAGGCTGCCAGCGGCGCGGCGAAGCGCGTCAACGTCACGCTTGCCCTGCGCAACGCGCCCGCGACGGCGGCGGAGAGCATCGCCGATCTGAAGACGCTGACAAAGCAGACCGACTCGGCCTGGCTGCGCTATGCCCTCGATTTGCTGGCGCTGCCCGAGGGCAGCGACGACTCCGGCGCGCTGCGCCGCGAGACCGTGGCGGGCTACCACGAGACGGGCGAGATCGATACCTTCGGCGCCGACGAGCGCGGCGACTTGCGCTCGGTCCTGCGCTTCCTGGAGAGCTTCGCCGGGCCGTTGCTCCTCTCGTACGCGGGTGCCGAAGAGGAGCGCAGCGCCGTGCCGCGCCTGCTCAACTGGGTGCGCGGCATGCTGGCCAAAGACGTCGTCACAAAAGCGACGATGTGACGATGCGAAGCCGAGTGTAAGCGCGCTCCACCGTGTCGTATCGAGCCTGAGGTTAGAACCTGCTCTCGCAGGTGGGTGCGTCCCGGCCGCGCTAGGCGATGACGACGAGCGTCCTCGCACGTGTCGGTTCCGGAGATGGTGCTCCCTTGGGTCTTTACGTTGGCTCTACACCGACGACTCGTCCACGTGCACCGTAGGGCGTGCCACAGCACTATACCACAAAAGTCAAGGTGCGTCGCCTTGACAACGGCCCGCGAATCTGCGCGTGGCACGCGAGAGGTACGGGGCGCGCCGTTTGACAAATCTGGCATGCATGGCCGAGTTGCAGCTCGAGTTGACGCGGCTGGAGATGCCGCTCAAGCACACGTTCACGATTGCGCGCGGAAGCGCGGACGTCGCGCGTACCCTGTGTTTCGCCCTCAGCGACGGTCAGCACATGGGTCTGGGCGAGTCCGCCCCAGTCGCCCGCTACCACGAGAGTCTCGACTCCGTCGAGGCCTATTGGCGCGCCTTCGGACCGTTAGGGAGCGACCCGTTCGCCCTGCAGAACTTGCTCAGCGAGCGCACGCCGGCCGCGGCCCGCACCGGCCTGGACATCGCGCTTCACGACCTGATCGGCAAGCGCTTGGGCGTGCCGCTCTGGCGGCTCTTTGGGCTCGATCCCGCACGCACGCCGTACACCTCCTTTACGGTCGGCATCGACGACCCGCAGAAGATGCTCGACAAGGTACGCGAGGTCGGCGATCATCCCGTCCTCAAGGTGAAGCTGGGCACCGGCAACGAGATCGAGACGCTGCGTGCGATTCGCGCCGTCTACCACGGCACCATCCGCATCGACGCCAACGAAGGCTGGACGCCTGAGCGTGCGGTGGAGGTGCTGCGCGAGATCGAGCCGCTGGAGATCGAGTTCTGCGAGCAGCCGATCCCCGCCGGCAGCCCGGAGCGGCTGCGCTGGATCAGAGAGCGTTCCAAGATTCCGCTCGTGACCGACGAGGACAGTCGCGACGCCGCCGATCTGCCCAAGCTCTACGGTTGCGTCGACGGCATCAACGTCAAGCTGGTCAAGTGCGGCGGTATCCGCGGCGCCCTGGAGATGATCCACACGGCGCGCGCCTGCGGCTTCAAGATTATGCTGGGCTGCATGGTGGAGAGCGGCATCCTGCAGACGGCCGCCGCCCATCTCTCGCCGCTGGTGGATTGGGCGGATCTCGACGGCGCCTTCCTGCTGCGCGAGGATCCGTACGTGGGTATGACCTACCGCGGCGGCAAGATCGTGCTGCCGGACGAGCCGGGCCTCGGCGTCCACCCGGCGGGCGCCCCCGCCATCCGTGATGGCGCTCGCTGAGGTGCGCGCCGCGTGACATCAGAGCCGCTTGATGCACAAACGATTAGTCTACTCGGCCGCGACAAAGTTATAGAACAGCTCCATCGCGCCGGACTTGAAGTCGCCCTGCCGCGCCGAGACCGTGGAATCGACATCATCGCTTACGCAGACAAGGCTCATACATTTCAGGCGCTCCCTATACAAATCAAAGCCTCCGCCGGGTTTCGCTGGGTAGTGAACGAGAAGTACGGTTCGTTCGCCGACATTGTGATCGCGTTCGTGATGCATCTTGGCGATGAAGGGCGGTCCGTAGTGTATGCGCTGCCGCACGCCGAGAACCTCGCAATCGCAGAGCGCCTCGGATTTACGCAGCGTTATGCTACGTGGCTAAAGCCGAAACGAGTAAACCAGGGCGGCTATATCTGGATCGACCGCCCCATGCCCGAGCTGCTTGCTGCACTTGAGCCCTACCGGGCCTCCACAGACGGGTGGCTCTCGCTACTTCGCCGGAGCCTCTCATCGCCGCCAGTCGTGGGACCTGGCGCTTCTGCTGCCTGCGACACCCGGAGCGAAGCCTAGCCCAGCCTTTTCAAAAGGGACCACTACCGGCGCGCAAGGCCGTTGACGATGCAGGCGATGCGTGCTACCATGTGATCTCACATGTTGGGCAATCGCGTTCGCCGACCGTCCGAAAAGCTCGCGCATCTCGCGCCGGGCTTCGTCGACGTGACCTGACGGCGAAGCGACGGTTCGAGTTGATGCGCGGGCGCACCGGAGACGGTGCGCTCGCTCTTTTTCTGTGACGGAGGTGGATGGTGATGGTCGCGGATACGGCGGAGGCCGCGGAGCTCTACATCGCACGGGGATCGCTGCTGGATGCGGCCGACCTGGTGCGGCTGCGCACGGCGAGCCTGGAAGAGATGGGCGTGCTCTCGCCGGCGGAGCGCCCGTCGTTCGTCCAGCGTGCGCAGCGCGAGTTCGTCCAGCTGTTGCGCGAGGAGCGCATGGCGGCGTGGGTGCTGGTGGCCTCGTCGCGCGCGGTGGGCTGCGCCTGCGTGCTGCTCTGGCAGCGCATCCCCTATCCCAAGAGCTCCGTCCACGCGGAGATCTCCGGCGTCTACGTCGATCCAGCCTACCGCGGCCGCGGCTACGCGCGCGAGATGGTCCAAGAGGCGATCTCTTGGGCGCGCGGCGCCCAGGCTCGCCGCATCGTCCTGCACGCCGGCCCCAAGTCGCGCACGCTCTACCAGCGCCTGGGCTTCGTTGACGGGAGCGAGATGCGGCTGCCGTAGAAGGGTGGCGCATGAGCACGCAACGCCGCTACATCGCCTACGCCCCCGGCGTCTTCGGGACGCGCCGCGCCAAGACCGCGCACGGCGTGGTCGCCTACGGTCACGATGAGATCGTCGCCGTGGTCGATGCCAGCCTCGCCGGAAAGCGCGTGAACGAGGTGCTGCCGCATCTGCGCAGCGCGGCGCCGATCGTCGCCTCGCTGCAAGAGGCACTGGCGTTCCAGCCGACCTCGCTGCTGCTGGGCACGGCGCCGCAGGGGGGAGGGCTTCCGCCCGAGTGGCGCGCCGACGTCCTGCTCGCCATCGCAGCGAAGCTGGAGATCGTGAGCGGCCTCCACGATTTTCTCAACGACGACGCCGAGCTGGCCGTCGCCGCGCGGGAGAGCGGCGCCAAGCTCTGGGACGTGCGCAGGCCGCCCCAGGTTCCGCTCTTCTCCGGCGATGCCTGGAACGCGCCGCAGCACATCTGCACGTTCGTCGGCAGCGATTGCGCCGTCGGCAAGATGACGGCGGCGCTGGAGCTCACGCGCGCGGCGAACGCCGCCGGGATACGCGCGGAGTTTCTGGCGACCGGGCAGACCGGCATCATGATCGCCGGCAAGGGCATCGCCGTCGACTGCGTGACCTCCGATTTCGTCTCCGGCGCCACCGAGCGGCTGGTGGCGGAGGCCGATCCGCAGGCGGATCTGCTCTTCGTGGAGGGGCAGGGCGGCATCAACCACCCCGCCTACGCGCAGGTCACGCTGGGACTGCTCTACGGCAGCGCCGCCGACACGCTGCTGCTGGCGCATGCGGCGGCGCGCGAGGAGATCGAGACCTTCGGCACGCCCATCCTTCCGCTGGAGGAGCTGGTCGGCATCTACGAGCGCCTCTGCGACACGGTGAAGCCAGCGGCGGTGATCGGCATCTGTCTCAACACGTTCGGTCTCGACGAAGCGG
>JAGWST010000215.1 GCA_028869325.1 bacterium
CGACCAAGCCGACGCCGATCAGGTGGCGCAGATGCGCAACCGCGACCAGAAGACCTTGGAGCAGTACCAGAGCGATCTACGCGGGCAGGTGCGCTCGCAGATGCAATCTTACGCCGATCGCGTGCACAAGAACACCGATGCCAAGCTCGAGCAGCGCGCCGGCACCGAGCAAGCCTCCGTGCAAAGAGAGGTAGCGGCGCTGGCCCCGCGAGTCGGGCAGCAGCTCGCCGGATTCGACGCCTCGAAGCTTCCGCCCAACCTACGCTCGCGCATCGAATCGATTCACCAGGACTTCAGCAAGAAGTACCAGGGGGACGCGCAGGCCGCGCTGGACCGCTTCAACAAAGCGCGCAGCGATCTGGCCGCCCAGTACGACCAGCTGCATGGCTTAGGCGGGGCCGCCGACGCGGCGACGGCGAAGCAGATCGCCGACCTGCAGAAGCAGCGCGATACGCTCTACCAGAAGATCGTCGGTGAGATCGAGTCGGCGGCGCGCCAGATCGGCCAAACGCGCGGCCTCAAGGTCGTCCTGGGCGGCGCCGTGGCGGGGGGTACCGGCGTCGATCTGACCACGGACGTCGAGCACAACCTGGAGAAGAGCCACGTATGAAGGCGGCAATTCTCATGGCGCTCAGCTTGTCGATCGCCGTCCCACTTGCCAGCGGTTGCGCGGTCCGGCGCAACGACGTCGCCTTCGTCGACACGCAGCGCATCAGCGCGAACTGGCCCAAGTTCATCAACTACCAGAACCAGCTCTACAGCGATCTGCAAGGCGTCGAGAACGGCAAGGGCAGCCGCCAGGAGAAGGCCGCCGCAGTGGCGCGGGTGCAGACGCTCTACGAGCACTATGAGAGCGATTTGACCAAGCAGGTGCGCGGGGCCGCCGCGCAGGTCGCCCGCCGCCACGGCTACCGCTTGATCGTAACCCGCGAGGGGCGCGCCTACGGCGGCGTGGACGTGACCAAGGAGGTCGAAGCGATCTTGAAGATCACCGAGAAGGCTCCCCCGGCATCATGATCGGCACGCTTGCGACGCTCGCCCAAGCGCTGGGGGCGCGCCTCTCCGGCGATCCGGAGTTCGCCGTCGAGCGGGTCGATGCGGTGGAAGAGGCCGGCCCGGCGAGTCTGACCTTCGCCGTCGACGAGCGCTATCTCCGCGCGGCGATGGAGAGCAAGGCCGGCGCCGTGCTGACCAGCGTCGCCGACGCCGACGCGCGCTACCCCAAGCGCAACCTGCTGATCGTCGGCGATGCGCGCAGCGCGCTCGCGGCGATTCTCGGGCGCCTGGAACCGCCGCGTCCGCTCGGCCCCTTCGTGCACCCTAGCGCCGTCGTCGACAGCAGCGCGAGCTTGGGCGAGCGCGTCTGGATCGGACCCACGTGCGTGGTCGGACCCGATGCGGTGGTGGGCGATGACAGCGTCTTGTTGGCAGGGGCGCAGCTCGGCACGCGCGCGCGGCTGGGCAGGCGCTGCATCCTGCACCCGCGCGCCATGCTCTTGGACGAGTGCGTCGCCGGCGACGATGTGATCCTGCAGGCGGGGGCGGTGATCGGCTCCGACGGCTTCGGCTACGCGTTCGTGGATGGCCGTTACGTGAAGATCCCGCAGATCGGCAACGTGGTGCTGGGAGATCGCGTCGAGATCGGCGCGAACGCCTGCGTCGATCGCGCGCAGACGGGCTCCACGAGCATCGGCGAGGGCAGCAAGATCGACAACCTAGTGCAGATCGCGCACAACTGTGAGATCGGGCGCAACACCGGCATCGCCGCGTTGGCCGGTTTGGCCGGCAGCACCATCGTGGGAAGTTACGTGCGCATCGCGGGACAGACGGGGACGCGCGGCCACGTGCGCGTCGCCGACGGGGTGACGCTGACTGGGCGCGCCGGCGTCTGGAAGGATATCGCCAAGGCCGGCGTCTACGGCGGGAGCCCCGCCATTGATCAGCGCGAGGAGCTGCAGCGGCAGGTGCTCCTTCGGCAACTGCCAAAGTTGATCGAGCGAGTACGCGCCCTGGAGCGGGCGTCTTCCTCTGCGCCGAACGACCGACCGGGCGGTGCCGAGCGGGATGGGTGAGGAAGGGCCCTTTTGCCACAGCAATACCAGACCACGCTGCAACGTGATGTGACCTTCGAAGGCGTCGGCCTCCATACCGGCGCTCATTCGCGTGTGGTCCTCGCTCCGGCGCCGCAGGGGACGGGCCTACGGATCCGCGTCGGCGGCGGGGCGTTCCGCCCGTTGACCGCCGAGACGGTCGTCGAGACCGTGCGCGCCACCACCATTGCCGTCGGCGAACAGCGCGTCTCCACCGTGGAGCACCTGCTCTCCGCTGTGCTGGGCATGGGCGTGGACAATCTCGCGATCAGCGTCGACGGCCCTGAGATCCCGGTGCTCGACGGCTCGGCCAAGGTCTTCGCCGAGGGTATCGCGGAGGCCGGCGTGCTGCCGCAGAGCGCGCCGCGGCGCCGCCTGGTCGCGATCGCCCCGGTCTACTACCGCGACGGCGACCGGCTGTTGATCGTCCTGCCGGCCGCGAGCTTTCGCGTGCGTTTCACGGTCGATTTCGAGCAGCCCGTGGGATCGCAGTACTTCGCGGCCGAGATCGAGCCGGAGTTCTATCGCCGCGAGGTAGCGCCGGCGCGAACCTTCGGCTGGCTGCACGAAGTCGAGGCGCTGCGCGAGCGCGGTTTGGCGCAAGGAGGCACGCTCGACAACGCCGTGGTCTACGACAAAAACGGACCAGTCAACGAGTTGCGCTTTCCCGAAGAGGCGGTACGCCACAAGGTGCTGGACTTGGTCGGCGACTTCGCGCTGCTGGGGGCCTACCCGCAATGCGAGGTCGTCTCGTTCAAGAGCGGCCATAAGCTCCACGCCCTTGCGGTTGCCGATCTGCGCCGTACGCTGACGTCCGAAGACTCGGCCGTTGCTAACACGTAGGGAGTTTGAAGACGTGCCGTTCGATGCTCGGCAGATCTTGGAGGTGCTGCCGCACCGTTACCCCTTTCTGCTGATCGACCGGATCGTGGAGCACGAGCCATACAAACGTGCTTTGGGCTACAAGAACGTGACGGTCAACGAGCCCTACTTCCAAGGCCACTTTCCCGGCAACCCCGTGATGCCGGGCGTGCTGATGATCGAGGCGCTGGCCCAGCTGGGCGGTACCGTGATGCTGACGCCGGGAGAGTACCGCCGCAAACTGGTCTATCTGGCCGGCGTCGACAAAGCGAAGTTCCGTCGCCCCGTCATCCCAGGCGATCAGTTGCTCATGAAAGTAGAGGTGCTCTGGATGCGCAAGCACATCGGCAAGGTGGGCGCCACCGCCAAGGTGGAGGGCCAGCTTGCGGTCTCGGCCGAGCTGATGTTCTCGATCTTCGAGGATCAGCGCATCGATCTCATGGACGCCTCCGTGCTGCACATCTAGCGGCCAGAAGACGAGCGCACGCAATGATCCATCCCACCGCTATTGTCCATCCCGGTGCCATCCTCGAGCCGGGGGTCGAGATCGGCCCTTTTTGCTTGATCGGCGAGAACGTCAAGATCGGCCGCAACACGCGCGTCTTGGCGCACTGCGTGATCAACGGATCGACGAGCATCGGCGAGGAGTGCATCATCTACCCGTTTGCGGCGATCGGCGGACCCTCGCAGGACAAGAAGGCGCTGCAAGGCGAGGTCTCGTACGTCCGGATCGGCGATCGCTGCGTGATCCGTGAGTACGTCACCGTGAATCGTGCGACGGGTGAGGGCGAGAGCACGGTGGTCGGGAATGACTGCTGGCTGCTGGCCTATACGCACGTCTCGCACAACAGCCGGCTGGGCAACGGCGTCACCATGTCGAATCTCGCGCAACTGGCGGGGCACTGCGTGCTGCTGGACAACGTCACGATCGGCGGGCAGGCGGGCGTGCACCAATTCGTGCGCATCGGGCGCCTGGCCATGGTCGGCGGCGCGACCAAAGTCGCGCGCGACGTGCCGCCCTTCTTCCTCTGCGACGGCACCCCGGCGGGCATCTTCGGCTTGAACAAGATCGGCCTCCAGCGCGCCGGCGTCGGTCCGCAGGCGCAGACGGAGCTCAAAGAGGCGTATAAGGTCCTCTACCGCTCGAACCGCAATCTCTCGCAGGCGCTGGCCGTGCTCGTCGACAAGGTTGAGACGGCAGAGGGGCAAGAGCTTGTCGAGTTCCTCTCCGGCGAATCGAAACGCGGAATCCTGAAATAGCGGAGCGTAACGAAGCGAGTGCCGGGCAAACGCATCTACGTCTCGTGCGGCGAGGCGTCGGGGGAGTTGCAGGCGGCGCTGCTGCTGGAGCGCCTCGCGTGCAGCGTACCCCAGTTGACCGTCTGCGGCATCGGCGGCGACCGCTTGCGGGCGGCCGGCGCCCGCTTACGGCGCGACAACCGCGGCTGGGCGAGCATGGGGCTCTTGGCGGCGCTGGCAAAGATTCCCAAGCTCTTGTCGATCATGTGGCTCGAGACGCTCGCGCTGGTGCGCGATCCGGTCGATCTGGTCTTGTTGGTCGACTTCGGCGCCTTCAACCTGCGTCTGGCGCAGAGCTTGCGGCGTCTGGGCTATCGCGGGCGCATCGTCTACTACTTTCCGCCCTCGGCATGGCTCGATCGCGTGGAGGCGGCGCGCGAGGTCGCGCGCACCGCGCTGCCGCTGGTGCCCTTCGCCCACCAGCGCGACTTCTACCGCTCGTTGGGCCTGGAGGCCGCCTACTTCGGCCATCCGTTCGCCTCGACGATCGCGGAGCTTCCGCTGCGCCCGCAACCACCGGCGGATGGGGGTACGCTGGCATTGCTGCCGGGCAGCCGTCCGCAAGAGCTGCGCTTCCATTTGCCGCGCCTGCTAGCCGCGCTACGGCTGCTGCGCGAGCGACGCCCCCGGCAGCGAGCGATCCTCGCCGCGCACGACGCGCGAACGGCACGCGCACTGGAGCCGCGGGCGCGCGAGGGGGCCGTCGAGCTGATGACCGGCGCGCAAGCCGCACTCGAGCAAGCCGACGCCGCCCTGATCTCCAGCGGCACGGCCGTGCTGGAGGCGGCATTGCGCGGCGTGCCCTGCGCCGTGCTCTACGTGGTCTCCGAGGCGCAGGCGCGGCTGGCACGGCGCATCTACCACGGCACGTTCGTCAGCTTGCCGAATCTGGTTGGCGGCGAAGAGATCGTGCCGGAGCTGCTGCAAGACGCGGCCACGCCGCAAGCGCTTGCGGATGCCGTGCTGCCGTACTTCGAGAGCGACCAAGCGCAGCGGGTTCGTGCAGGATATCGCCGGATGCGCGCATCGCTGGGCACGCCCGACTCGCTCGATCGTATCGTGCGCTACGTGGCGGAGGCGATCGGGTGATCGTTTGGCACACCAGCGACATCCACGATCATGGCGGCTTCGGCGAGCGGCTGCGCGCGCTGACGACGCGCGAGCCGGGCCTGTTGCTGGATTGCGGCGACTCGCTGCGCGGCAGCCAGACGGTCTACCACCGGCGCGAGCCGATCATCGCGGAGATCGATGCGGCGGGCTACCGCGCGCAGGCGATGGGCAATCGCGAGTTCCACTATCTGTTCGGCGGGGTGAGAGCACGCGCGGCGCAGATGCGCCATCCCCTGCTCTGCAGCAACCTGCTCGACACGCGCGGGCGCGCGCTGCCGTTCGCGCGCGACCTGTGGATCGAGGCCCCAGGCGGCGGCTTGGCGCACCTCTTCGCGCTGCTGGTCTGCCAGTATCGCACGCACTCCTTCTACGAGCGCCTCTTCGGTTGGCGCTTCCTCGATCCGTACGCGGTGGCCCAGGAGTTCGCCGCCGCCGCGCCGCCGCGGGAGTTTGCGGGGCGACCATTCGCGGTGATCGCCCTCTCGCATCTGGGACTGCGCGCGGATCGCGAGCTGGCGCGGCGTCTGCCGGAGCTGGATCTCATCCTCGGCGGTCACAGCCACGACACGCTCCCGCAGCCGGAGTGGGTTGGCGACGTGCCGATCGTGCACGCGGGGCCGTATGCGGGCTACGTCTCGCGCACGCAGCTCGACCTGAGCGGTGCCCGGCCTCGCGTGGCGCACAGCGAGCTCCTGCCGCTCTTGGCGCAGCGAGCCGCGAGGCGGTCCGGTCCGACGCCGGCGTGCGAGCGCGCGGTATGAGCAAGGTGCTCTTGGTGACCAACGGCCACGGCGAGGACGCCATCGGCATGCGCATCGGACGCGAGCTGCGTGCTCGCGGCCTCGGCGTGGAGCTCTTTCCGCTGGTGGGCGAAGGACCGCGCGATGCCACTTCGGGCGCCGAGGGCATCGCCTGCGTCGGCCCGCGCGCAACGATGCCCTCGGGAGGCATCGTCGCCTTCGGCAACGTCGGGAACCTGCTGCGCGATCTGCGCGCCGGCCTTCCGCGACTTGTGCTCGATCAACTGCGCTTCTTGCG
This sequence comes from bacterium, assembly GCA_028869325.1. Lineage (GTDB taxonomy): Bacteria > Vulcanimicrobiota > Vulcanimicrobiia > Vulcanimicrobiales > SCRA01 > SCRA01. Next base: position 6,399 of record JAGWST010000215.1, read on the forward strand.
TGCGGCGCGCGAGCGCTACGCCGCGGCGGTTGCCGTCGGCGACGTCTTCTGCTTGCTGCTGGCGCTGCGCAGCCGCCTGCCGGTGTTCTTCGTCGGCACGGCCAAGAGCGTGCGCGTGGCGCCGTACGGACCGGGAGAGATGCGAGTGCTTCGCGCGGCCGCCGCCGTCTTCGTGCGCGATGAGGTGACGGCGGCCGCGCTGCGCTCGCGCGGCGTGCCGGCGCAGGCGCCGGGCAACGTCATGATGGACATGTTGGAGGGCGCGCCGCCCGCCGCCGTCGAGCGGCCATGGCTGGCCCTGCTGCCGGGTTCGCGCGAGGCGGCATACGAGGACGCGCGCTTTCTGACGCGCGTCGCGCGCGACGTCGGCCAAGAACTGGGGATGCCGGCGATGCTCTCGCTGGCGGCGTCGCTGGATCGCAATCGCGTGGCCGCGCTCTTGAAAGACGATGGCTGGAGCATCGGCGCGCGCGCGGGCTTCGCGTTCGAGGGCGCGGCAGGCGCGGCGCGTCTCTACGGTTGGCGGGGACGCATCGGCTCCGTGCTGGCAGGCGCGGCGCTGGCACTGGGCCAGGCGGGAACGGCCAACGAGCAGGCCGCCGGCGCCGGCGTCCCGGTGGTGGCCTTCGAGCCCGGCGGGGCGCACCGTACCGGATGGTATCGCATGCGCCAGCAGCGACTCCTGGGCGAGGCGTTGCTCGTCGTCGAGAAGGACGAGCGGCGCGCCCGCGCGGAGATCACGCGGCTGCTGCGGGACCAAGAGGGCCGCGCGCGCATGGGACGCGTCGGACGCGAGCGCATGGGCGGCCCCGGCGGCGCCGCGGCGATCGGCGCCACGGTGGCGGCGCGGATCGCGGGCGGCGCATGAGGACCACGCCGTACCAGCGCCTTGGTATCCTGGCCTGGGCCGTCGGGCTGCCGTTCTTTCCCGCGCTCATCACGCTGGAGCCGCTGGCGCCGGCTGGATTCAACATCATCCCGCGTCCGGTCGTCCTCGCGCTGGTCGCGATCTACGGCACCCTGCTCCTCACGGCCGGACCCGGCACGCTGTTGCGGCTGCGGACGCCGCTTGGGGGTGCCTTTGCGCTCCTCTTCGGCTGCTTGACGCTCTCCGCGCTGCTGGGCTTCGATCCGTTGGGCAGCCTCTTCGTGGTCGTGCTGCTGGGCAGCACGGCGCTGGTCCACATCGGCGCCGTGAACGCCTTTCGCGAGGGCAGCGGCGAGCGATCTCTGCTGCTGCCCTACCTGCTCTCGGGGACGCTGGCCACGGCGGCGGCGTTGCTGCTCGCCGCCCTCCATCGCCCGGCCGCGCTCTATGCGCTGGCCCACGGGCGTGCGGTCGGCACCTTCCTGCATCCCGGCGAGCTGGCGGGGTACGCGTTGCTGCTGGCGGCCGTGGGCTTTGGGGCCGCTCGCTTCGCGCAGCTTCGCGTTACGCGCGTGGCCGGGTGGATAGCCGGTGTGCTCGGCGTGGCCGCCGTCGCCGCCAGCTTCTCGCGCGCGGCGTGGATCGCCGCCATTCTGGCCGCCGCTTTTGCGGCGCTGGTGATGGCGCGTGGGCGGGCGCGCTGGACGGCGGTGGCGGTGCTGATGGTTGGCGTGCTGGCGTTCGGCTTGCTCGGTGAGCGTCACCACAATCCCGACGAAGATTTCGCGCGGCTGGCGGCCTGGCGGGCCGGCATCAGAGCCGTCGAGGCGGCGCCGCTGCTGGGAAGCGGCGGGGCGACCTTTTGGCGGATCTACCCCACCCTGCGGCCGCCCGACGGCTATCCGGATCTGGTGCACGCCCATGACGTTCTGCTGGCCGTGGCCACGGAGTCCGGTCTACTCGGCTTGGGCGCCTTCGTGGCCCTCTGGTGGCGCTTCGCCGCGCTGCTGCGCGGAGGTCTCGCGCGCTGCGGCGAACGCGCGCGGGGCATGGTGTTGGCGATCGTTACCGGCCTTCTGGCCACCTGGATCCAAGGAACGGTCGACCTGGTGACCATCGTCTTCATCGCCCTCTGGTTTCCGATGATGGGGGTTGCCCTCGGCCTGCTGGAGGAGC
>JAGWST010000216.1 GCA_028869325.1 bacterium
CGTTTGCCCGCGTCTGGCAGCGTGCCGCCACGTACCGGCCGAGCGGCGTGGGTCCGCGCGCATAGATCGTCACGATCGTTCGCAACGCGGCACTCGACCGGCTGCGCCGCCGCAAGTCGCGCCCCCAGACGGAGCCGCTAGAAGGCAGCCTCCCGAATCCCGACCTGCGCAGCGACCCGGCCGAGGCCTGCGTGCGTGAGGACATGCGCCGGCGGGTGCGCGCGGCGCTAACGGACTTGAGCGACGAACAGCGCGAGACGCTGGAGCTGGCATACTTCTCCGGGCTCAGTCAACGCGAGATCGCCGACCGCATGCACTCGCCGTTGGGCACGGTCAAGAGCCGCATGCGGCTGGCGATGCAACGCCTGCGCGACCTACTGGAGCCGATGGTCACCGAGGGACTGCATGTCTGACCTGGCGCATCTCAGAGAGCCGGAAGCCTTTGCACTCGGGGCCCTCGATCCCGACGAGATGGCGGCTGCCGCGCACCATATGGCAGAGTGCGCCCCCTGCACGCGTGAGGTCGAGCACTTCACCGCCGCGGCGGCTCTGCTTCCGTATGCGCTCGACAAGCCCATACACGCGACCTCCAAGTTCTCCTCTTTGTGCCACGCGCGAATGCCCTGGGCCTGGGGGCTGCTAGCGGCGGCGTCGCTGGCGGCCGCGATCTGGGGCGGCCAGGCCACGCTGAGCGGGATCCATGATCGCAGCGTCCTCGCTGCTGAGCGCGCCGTGGTGCAGATGATCGCGGCACGCCCGCTGCGGGAGACCGTCTTGCATCCGATGTCGCCGGTGGTCGAGAGCGCCCAAGCCACGCTCATGGTGGGCCATGCAGACGGCATGAAGACGGCCATCGTCGTCTCGCAACTGCCGCCGGCTCCGGCGCACATGAGCTACCGTCTCTGGTACCAGGCGGCCGGCCAAGGCGCTCCCGGACCGCAGCTCATGGCGCTCCCCCATGGCGCTGCCATCTGCGTTGTTCCGGGCGATCTTGCCGACCACTACGATCACGTCGGCATTGTACTGATGGGAGAGGGCAAGCACACGATGCTCTTCGATGCGCCGATACGCAGCGGCGCCTCACCGGCCACGATCAGGGATGCGATACCTCGCGTAGCTCACTACGTGTGAGGTGGCGCGAAGCACTGATCCGCTCGAGTTCCTTGCGCGTTGACGTTCAAATGGAAAGACGAACATCCGTCTTTCGGAGAACGAAGACATGAGACATGTAGGGGACGCAGTGCTCGCACTAGCTGTCAGCCTCACCTTCCTGGGCGCCGTGCCCGCTCGCGCGGCTGAGGCGCCTTCAATGGTCGGCGAATGCAGCATCAGCGTATCGGCACTCACCGTCAGCACGGCCCCGAGCACGGGCGATCCCGATCGGGATTTCCAAACAGCGATGCGGCAAGGGTACGTGTCGCTGGCTTTGGCGCGCTACGAGGCCTCATGCGGAAAAGACGAACAGCTCAAGGCCGCGGCGCGGCGGCTTGTGGTTCCACTGGAACGCCGAGAATCCGCGCAGTTCCGCCTTGAGGTCAGCGGGCCCTAACCGATTCCGCGAGTGATGGCACCCATGCGCGCGACGCAACGCGGGAGCCTGTGGGGTGCCTTACCGGTCGCGCTGCTCGCCGCCGTTGCCTCGCTCTTGGCGGCGAGCCATCTCGCGGCACGCGGAGCGAGCCCGAGTTCCTGCGGAGCGCAGATCGATACCCGCCAGATCGTTCGCAACGTCGTGCCGCGGGACGCAATTCCCGCGCTGTTCAGACCCAAGTACATGAACGTGACGGAGGCACGCTTCATGCGGGCGGATGATCGTCTCATCGCCGTCGACTATGGCGGAGAGCAATTGGCCTACCCGACCCGCATCCTGGACCATCACGAGATCGTGAACGATGTCGCGAGCGGGCGTCCATTGGCCATCACGTATTGCCCGCTCTGTGGGAGCGCCGTGGCATTTTTCCCGGTGGTGGGTGGTCGCGTCTTCACCTTCGGCGTCTCCGGCGATCTGTATAACTCGAACCTTCTCATGTACGACCGGCAGACGAACAGCCTCTGGCTGCAAGAGACGGGGACCGCCGTGGAAGGTCCGCTGATGGGCAGCACATTGCCCGTCTATCCGGTGGCGTATGATACGTGGGGTAACTGGAGCGCGCACCATCCGAAGGGGCGGGTGCTTTCGATTCACACACCCTACGAGCAGCGCTTCAGCGGCTACGGGCAGAGCCCCTACGCAGGCTATGCATCGACGCCGGAGCTCTGGTTCTACGTCAACCGCGACGACAAGCGGCTACCGCGCAAGGCGCGCGTCATCGGCGTCGGTGCGGGCGGCGCCTACAAGGCATATCCGGAGGAGACAGTCTGGAATGATGGGGTGCTGGATGACCGCATTGGAGGGATCGACGTGGTCATCCTCGCGGACCGGGCGACGTCGCGAGTGGGAGCCTTCCCGCGCAACGGGCACGAGTTCTCGTTGCGGGGCGGCAAGGTCACCGACGAGCGCGGGCACCGGTGGAGCTGGGCCGGGGACGACCTCTCCGATGGGGCGCACGGCTGGCAGAGCTACGAGGTGATCCCGACCTTCTGGTTCGCCTGGGCGGCGATGCACCCCAACACCGGCGCCTACGGCAACAGCGCAGAAACGAGTCCGAAGGGCTCGTTTCTGCGCCATCGCGCTCCCATCGCATCGGACGGTTGATGCCACGCCTACTTGAGGTCGACCGTGATCGCGGCTGGAGCCACGCCGGGTGTCGGCATGTGATCGTCGTTGAGCATCACCATATCGAGTGCCGCGCCGTTCTTCGGCGAGACGATCGAGATGGCGGGGATACCGCTCAACGGCTGGGGGAGAACGGCGGGCTGCTGCTTGGGCTGGTAGTCGCGGTTAGGATGCTTACAGCGCCATCAGCGACGGACGGCCGCGGGCGTTGCACCGCCTACCAGCGCGCGGAGCACTCGTTCGAGCGTTCCCGGCTGGAGGCGCTCGGGGTGCGGAGCGACCAGGTACCGATCTTCGTCGAACGCGAGGAGGCCCGCATGCTGCAAGCGGCCCAACTCCAACGTACATGTCTCCCGCGATGTGCCGACCAGGTTCGCAAGCTCTTGGTGTGAGAGGCGCAGGGTCAGGCGTTTTCCTCCGTCGCGCAGATCCTCTCCATGCTCCTCGAGTAAGTGCTGGATCACGGCCGCCAGCCGCCCTCTGACGCTCGCGTAGGTCATGCCGGCGATATGCGTCTCGGCCTCAGTCCGCCGGCGCGCGATCTCGCGGGCAACCATCATGGTGAGCTGCGGCCGGTGAGCCATGAGCTGTGTGAAATCTTCGATCGACGCGGCGCAGACGTGTGCCTGGTCGAGAGTCTCGGCAAATGTCGACCGGCGAGTCTCGTCGAAGAGCGCCAGCTCGCCGAAGACATCGCCCGCGCCAAGCACGGCGAGCGAGATCTCCTTGCCGTCTTCGGTGAGGCGATAGAGGCGAACATGACCCGCTTTGAGCAGGTAGATCGCATCGCCGAGATCGCCCTCGCCGAAGATCAACTTCTTCGGAGCATAGTCGTACTCACGGAAGAGATGCGCCATGCGCTCGATCTCCTCCAGCGGCACTCCCCGGAACAGGCGGTTCTGTTCCAGGTACCAGACCTTGTTCGGCATGCTCCATCCTTGCCCGGAAAGGGAGGCCAAGATGCCTCGTAATCGGCCAGCGTCCGGCGTTCCGACAATGCGCGTGCCGTTCGGAAAGATCACCGTCGGCGTCGCAGCCACCCGGTGGCCGTACGCCAAAGCCAGCTTGACGTCTCTTATTACCACCTGGAACCCCGGCCGCTCCTGGGCGACGTGCTGGAGCCTTGCCAGAGCAAGCGGGGAAAACGGACAGCCGCGCGCAACGTAGACGATGAGCTCCATCACCGCCCAGGGTAGCCGGAGGTATCAAGTGTCCGCTGTAAGCGGGCTTACGTCGGGTCGCGGCGGCCGAGAGTAGACTGGGATCATGCTGTGACTCTTGAAGGACCTCTCGGCGGCGTGTATCGCCGCCCTCCGTCGCGCCCGCGAGCGAAAGGCTGAACCCGGCCCGACCGGGCAGCGCGCCGCGAAGCTAGCGTATCCCTCCCCCCGCAAGTCCAGCAAGAGCTGACCGATCTGGAGGGTCCGACGGCATGCCGTCAATACCACCCGTCGGCGAGCTGCGTCAGCTGGCGGGCCGTTTTGTCGATCTCGGCGGCAGTTACGGTGGGGTGCGGGGCGACCGCGCCCTCGAGCATTCGTTTGAGCGCCGTCGTGAAGACGTCACGGCGGCACCGTTTGGCAATGATCAGCGCCGCGATCTGGGAGGGGAGGAGTTGCTCCGCGACGGCCTGGTTCACTTGGGCGCGCAGCGCGTCGAC